>JAGLPO010000035.1 GCA_023137275.1 Candidatus Parcubacteria bacterium
CTATAAAGTCTAAAATACTGTAAATATTTATGTTAAACGGCTTGCATGCAAAAATACTTTTATGTAATTTTTGGGAAAAGTTTATAGCCATGAAGTTATTTTCAGATTTAACAATAAAATTCGAGCAAGCAAATTGGGCAAAAAATCCAGAATTTGGTCTAATGGACACTATTTTAGACCAACATCCAGATTTACTTGATATTATAAGTAGCGATATTGCAGAAAACAACAAAAATACTGGTTTTGGGCGAGGCGATGTCCCAAGTGTTGAACAAATAATGCGAGCTGCAATTTATAAAGAACTCAAAGGTCTTGATTATAGAGAATTAGAATATCACCAGGAAGATTCAAGAATATGTTGCTTGTTTCTGAAAATAGACGAATTACGTCCTTATAGTTTTCAGATGTATCAAAAATATATATCACGAATAAGTGAGGAAAGCCTGCAAAAGTTACTTGTAGAACTTAATAAAATCGCTATAAATGAAGGGCTTGAAGATTTAAAAAAGATAAGGCAAGACAGTACGGTTGTTGAAAGTAATATTCATCATCCGACAAATAATTCATTGGTTTGGGACTGCATAAAAACAAGTCATAATTTGTTAGAAAAATTATCATCCGAATTGCCAGAATTAAATTACCGCAATTATTTTAAATCTGCAAAACGAACATATTTTAAAATAAACAATACAAAAAGCAAAGATAAAACGAAGCAATTATTTAAAAATCAATTAATAACATTTACAAAGACAATAAATAATTTATCAAATGCAGTAAAAAAAAAGTCAGCTTGTAGCATAAATGCGTATGCTTTAATTTTAGAAATTGAGGCTTTTATTCCAATGTGCAAAAAGGTATATTCACAAACGGAACGTTTCCAAATATACGATGAGAAAGTTCCAAATTCAGAAAAAGTATTTTCCATTTATGAACCTCACACAGACATAATAGTAAAAGGTTCAAGAGATGTAAAATTTGGTCATAAAGTTGATTTTACGGGTGGGAAAAGTAATTTAATCTTGGATTGTGATATTCTTAAAGGCAATGTTTCGGATTCAAAATTATATCAGCCCGCAATAGAAAGAATAGAGAAAAATTATGGAAAAACACCTAAATCTACAAGCACTGATGGTGGCTATGCAAGTAAAGCTAACAGTGAGTTTGCACAGAAAAAAGGAGTTGAAAATATAGTTTTCAACAAAATAGTTGGTAGTTTGAAAAATATCGCAAGTAGTTTGAATATGGAAACGAGACTGAAAAAGTGGAGAAGTGGCATGGAAGCTGTTATATCAAATTTAAAACGTGGCTTCAATTTACGCATGGTAAATTGGAAGGGATTTGAGCATTTCAAATCAAAAGTTTTGTGGAGTGTTATTGCCTATAACATACGGGTGATGACAGGACATATTCTCGCTGATTTGAAATAGGATTAAAAATTTAAAAATAATGATAATAACTTATTAATCTACAGGATAACTATGTCTGAAAAGTATGTTTTTTATTAAAAGTTGTTTAAAAAAGAGTATTATTCAGAAATATTCTAAATAGCGTCAATTTTCAATGAGATTAAAAAAATAATTTTAGCAAAAGATGTGAATATTTTGCTTTTAAGCCGACTTTATAGACGGACACTA
>JAGLPO010000036.1 GCA_023137275.1 Candidatus Parcubacteria bacterium
GTGTAAAATTTGTGGTAAAAAGGGAGAGGTAGAGCTTCCAAGAAATGACACAAAGAAAATTGGTAATAAAGAGAAGAATGATCGGGAAAAGGTGTTATTTTCTACTAACCATGCAAAAAAAGATATTACTTCCAAAACTCAGAATATGATTGCAAAAGGAAGAGCTACTCAATTACAGAAGGGAATTCCCAGTGAGCACACAATTGAAAATAAAGTCATCTCAACGGAAAAGGCTATACTTGAAGAACTACGAAACGAAAGCATATTAACATCAAATGAATTCATCGAAAAAATGGCAGTTGTTGAGGCAAGGGAGGAAGCGGAAAGATTCGAAAAGCTTCTCTGCTCAATAGCTGAGCCCTTTATAAACAAAATATCTAAGCTAAAAAATGCAGGACTCTTAAATGAACAAGAGTACGAACAGAAGAAACGTAAGATAATAGAAAAACACAGAGCAGAACTCTTAGATGAACAGGAGCGGAAGCAGAAGAAATGTGCGATGATAAAAAAGCTTTTATCAATTTCGGAGGATGATTATCTTGTTATGAATGCGCAAGCATTCGACTATCTTGATATAATAGATAAGAAAAAAAAGCTTGGACTAATCAAAACTCAGGATGAAGAAATGAATGAAACATTCAGATTGCAAGAAATACATCAAGAGCTTGTAGAGTGTAACGAAATTTGTTTCAAATGTGATGCTTTTCGTAAGCCATCTGACGAAAAGTGTTCTGCTTGTGGCCAAATATTTAATAAAGAATAGTCGATAAGTAGAGAAATAATCTCAAATGGAGTATGTCTAATATGTCAGCAGTACAAAATAATGGGTGTAGTTGGAAACGTCCAGTGTGAGGAGTGTAGCACGGGTTATCCATTTCGCTTCATTGCCAACCGGTTAGCCGCAGTGTTCGGCATAAAAATTATGAAAGAAGTACCTCCCGAAACCATAAATCTGCTCATTGAAATTGGAGAATCACCTGATAATGATTCGGCAATAATCAATTTACTTCGTCCGATAAAACACCAAGACTTCATTAATAGGCTTCATGGCGACAAATGGAAAAAAATCTCTCGGGATTTGGCAACAACTGAATTAATTGCTTTGGTAAGAGGTCTTACACTTGCAGAAAAATTATTAAGATGGTCAGGTGGTTCTGTGTCAGCTATTATCTGGACTTTTCGGGAAGTTGAAAGCCGAGATTATGAGGCTGCTCAAAAATTAGCTGATTGGGTTTTGCGTAGAACAAACAATCCTTATGTCCCTTTCGGAGGGCAAAACCATGGTGCAAAATCTCTATCAGATTATCGTCTTTTATCCACAATTCATCGCAAAAAAATTAGTGGGGGCATAAAGAAGCAAGAAGAAAGTGAAAAAATATCAGAAGAGTTTAAATTAAAAAGAAAATATCAACGCAATAAGTCTGCAAAACACAGAAACTCTGAAATTCGTAAAGATTTTATCAAACGGTTGTCACAGAAAGATTTGACAGAGCAAATCAAGCAGCTTGCAAATGACCAAGAATATTCTGTCGAGTTTTATCCAACAAGAATCGCAAATCAAGCAAAATTAGATTTTTTAAAAACCCTTGACGAAAAACTTCAAATTGCCCTGCTTGATAAACTTAAGGGGAAACACAAAGGACCATGGGGAAAATTGAAGCGGAATTTACTCGACATTTACCGTTCCGAAAAGCGATTGAGATTTACCCCATGGGACAAAGCGCCGTGGTTTTATTGAATGGCGTTTGCCGAACCATGCCTTAACTCAGACGGCTATTGCGGGGGCGTTTTGTCCTATTTTGCGATTAATGTCGTTTGGAGCTTTCCTTAATGCCTTAGTCCTTTATACGCCGCTGGTTAGCTTTTCGCTGCAAATAATATTTATCTCAAGAGGAGCGTATGAAAAAAATTATTTTTTGCCTTGTGTTGATTTTGATTCCAGCAATATCAAACGGTGAAAACAATAGTAACTTTACAAGGTTGATTTTTAAAGAAGGTGTCGCCATAGATATTCCAACAAATTGGTCAATTTTAAACGACAATTTAATGAAGCAACTTGACACAAATACGGAGGCCCTTACCGGAATAAGGCAAGGAAATAATAATATTCTTGTAGCTGCTAATTGTTACACAACTTCAAAAAATGCCTCCGCAACAGTAAGATTGAGTGTTAGGCATAAGCCAACAATTGATCAGAATCAATTATTGGCAATGGCCGATGAAGATATTGAATTTGAAGTATTGTTGGGCAAGTCATCTCTTGAGAACACCTTGAAAAAGGTAGATGCTTCCACATTGGTCACGGACTATAAAATTACCAGAAAAAACCTGAATTCATTTGCCTGTTTTGAAACAGTATATACCTTAAATAATAAAGAAAGGATGCTGCTTTTTATAGTTCCATTGGGTGACAGGCGTATAAAACTTAATTTATCATATAAATTATCAGAGGAAAATTATCTTAAGCCAACGATAATGCACATAATTAACTCCCTTTCAATAAGAAAAACCACTATTGATGATACGGATGCAGAAGAAAGATTTTCGAGGTTACGAAAAGCAGGACTACTGGTTTTCGATTATGTATCCTGCAACCTGGAAGTTAGAAGAAAAAAAGCTTGGTTATAAATTTACTGCTAAATTTCTTGGCAAAAGGGGAAATATCGTTGTAGCTGTGAAGGATCCAATAGATTTCCATAAAAAAACAATTGGTTTAATCAAGGAAGCAAATTTAAGTGCAAAATAATTAGAAGATTTGAGCCATATGATGTATGATAAAGTTTTAGGGGTAGTTAATGCAAATATATTTATCACAACTCTGTCTAATGAACGAGCTCTTGGAAGCGTTTACTACTACAAGATAGAAACATTAGGAAGCACCATTGGATATATGAAAGTTTTAAAAATTGAGACGTTGCACAAGGGTAAATTTTACAAATTAGAAACCAGCAGCCAGATGCACTATTCTCCTCAAGCGGCTGAAAAAAAGTTTAATCATATTTGGCCTACCTTTGAGACTGCGATTAAATCTTTTGCATTTTTGCCCTATTAACAGATTGAAACAGCAGCTAACAAGGCGGAGATGGACTGGGCAAAGCCGTGCCACTTTTTGAAAGGCAGTATTTCACATGTAGTTTTTACTTTTATCATAGTTTTTCGGTTATCGTTGCCCAGCCCCTCAGCTTTCCGTTCAAGGTTACAGATCTCTGCTATAAATCAAACATTCAG
>JAGLPO010000037.1 GCA_023137275.1 Candidatus Parcubacteria bacterium
AACTTTTTCTAAGGTAAAAATGTTTGGTGCGTAAAATGAGTTAGCCATTATTTAAATGACTGATATAAAACCAAAATCAGACCATCCGGAGGTTGTTAATTTGCGGGAAAACCGGGAAAAACTACCAACTCCGGACAATCAGGAAAAGATCAGCCGGCCTGAAAGCGGGAAAGATTTTGAATTGCTGCCTGATTTAAGTATTGAAAAGCCGGGTGATAATAAAAAAGAACTGCTTGATTTGGCCGAAGGCAAGGCCGGGCCGGAGATTGCTTCATCGGGCGCGGGCCAGCAAGGCGCGGCGAAAAGGCAAAAGGAAATAGAAGAGGTAATATCAAAAGACATTGATAAATATTATTTAAAGATGGATAAGCCGGCTCAAATGGAATTCAAGCGGGCAGGCGAGGAGACTGCCAGGAAAATAAACCAAATATTAACAGAGGGCAGGGTAAAGGTAAAAAAGATTATCAGCCTTATTCGCGCTTGGTTAATGATGATACCGGGTGTTAATAGATTTTTTATTGAACAGGAAACGAAAATTAAAACCGATGAGATTATTAAATTAGGCAATAGGCGGTAGGGCAATATTTAAAAGTAAAATATGGTTAAAAATAAAGACGAAAAAGAAAATAATGATGTTAAAGTGCGCGTGGAAAAATCCAGCGTGGCTGAGTTTACCAAGCGTCCATTGCCGAGTGAGGAAGAGATCGCGGAATTTGAGGAGATGGTAAACCAGGCCAACGAAAGCAATGGTGAATTTATTGATCCTGAGCAGCCGGAAAAAGAAGATGAGATCAAAGAAAGCCTTAATGAGATCTATCAGGACGATGACGGACAGGTCGTGGACGTAAAAAAGATTGACGTTAAGAAGCGCCGCGGTTTTGTTTATTGGACATTAATGCTTGTTGTTTTTGCTTGTTTAACCGGTGGCTGCGCTTATGTTTTTTATAATTATTTTTTTATTAATGGCGGAACCGACGCGACCGCGCTTGATTTTAATATTGAAGGGCCGAACGAGGTAATAGCCGGAGAAGAATTTTTTTATACTTTGACTTATAAAAATTTAAGCAATGTAGTGATCACTAACGCGCGCCTTGAGGTTGTTTACCCTGATAATTTTATTTATCTGGATTCTTATCCGGCAAGTAAGAACGAAGAGAATCGTGTTTGGGATATATTTTCTATTCCGGCCCAGTCGCTTAATACCATCAAGATAAAAGGCATGATGGTCGGAAGCGAGAATGAAATAGGAATAGTTCTTGCCAAAATCAGCTATACGCCGATTAATTTTTCTTCTGAGTTTAAAAAAGAAAGCTCGTTAACTACGGCGATTCGGGATATTGGCCTGGAGATTGATATTGATTATATACCGACCGCTCTTATTGGCGAAAAGCATGATGTAACGATCCGTTTTAACGCCAGGGATAATAATTATATCAGTAATTTCCGGATTACAATGGAGCCGAATGAGAATATTGAGATAATGGATTTTATTGGCAGCGAAGATGACGCGGGCCGGGCCGCCTTTACCATACCCAGGCCAGGCGTCTGGCAGGTAGAAGGCGCTAATACTGAAGATCAATTTATACCATTTCAATTTATTGTTAAAGATAAAGTAGCTGATACTGAAGAGATAGTGCTTAAGTTTGAAAAGCCGATTAACGAAAATGATTATCAGGAGTTTTTTCAAGAAACGCTTAATCTGGAAGTGCTTAAGAGCGATTTGAATTTAACTCTTATTATCAATGGTTCGCGCGAAGACCAAGGGGTTGATTTCGGCGATATTCTGCATTATTCAATTGTTTATAATAACAAAGGGGAGACCGAGCTGAATGATGTGATCATAATGGCTGTTCTGGAAAGTGAATTTTTGGATTTTAGCACCTTGGATGACCCTGGCAATGGAGAAGAAAAAGGCCATACCATCACCTGGGGCAAAGCTGAGATTCCGGAGTTGGAAGTTGTGGCCAAGCATGAAGAAGGAACAATTGATTTTTCTGTTCAGGTAGTTGAGGCAGGCAAACTTGATCCGGACAGTAAATATCAGGTAAAAAGTTATGCCCATTATAGCGTGGGGCAGGCTCCGGACGACGAAACCGCTGAAACCGTAGAGACGAGCGATAGCGCGTCTGAAGAAGACAAGGCAGACAATAAAAGTAATACCATAATTAATCAAATCAACAGCGATTTAAAGCTTACAGAAGCCGTTCGTTATTTTAGCGAGGATAATATCCCGGTCGGGACCGGGCCCCACCCGCCAAAAGTCGGGGAAACAAGCACTTATAAAGTATATTGGGAAATTAAGAATAATTTGCATGAATTAAATAATCTAACGGTTTCGGTGATTTTGCCGGATTATGTTGACTGGAACGAAAAAGAGAGAGCGACTCTGGGGGATGTAAACTATAATGATAGTTTACACGCGATAGTTTGGGATATCGGCCGTTTGCCAATTACCGTATTTGCCGCAAACGCGGAATTCAGCATTAAGGTAAGTCCGACAGAGGAAGACAAAAATAAAATAATGGTGCTTTTGCCCGGCTCAAAAGCGTCAGCTATGGACGCGGAAACCAATGCCGAGATAAAGAAGTCCACCAATGCCCAGACTACCAAGCTGGAAGGTGATGAGATAGGGAAAGGGGATGGGATAGTGGAGTAATTACTAGACCACAGACAACAGACGGCAGACAACAGAAAAATTTGTATAACTGCCGTCTGCCGTCTGTTGTCTGCCGTCTTTATGTTTAAAATATTAAAACAATCTAAAATATCAAACGCTAGATTAGGTGTTTTAAAAACCCTTCACGGGGATATTAAAACTCCTTTTTTTATGCCTGACGCCACCAGGGGCGTGGTAAAATGCGTGGAAGGTTCCGGCGTGTTGAAAGCCGGGGTAAAGGCAATGGTGGTTAATACCTTGCATCTTTATCTTCAGCCGGGAATGAAAGTAATAAAAAAAGCCAAAGGGATTCATTCGTTTATGAATTGGCCCGGGCCTTTGCTTTCGGATAGCGGCGGTTTTCAGGTTTTTTCCCTGCTTCATAATAATCCCAAAATGGGGAAGATCACGGATGAAGGCGCTATATTCAAGTCCCCGATTGACGGCTCCGCGCATATCCTTACGCCGGAGCGCTCAATTCAAATTCAGTTTGATCTGGAGGTGGATATGATGGTCTGCTTGGATGATTGTCCGCCCAATGATTCAGATAATAAAAAGCTTTCCATCGCGGTTAAGAGAACTATTGCCTGGGCCGGGCGATGCAAAGAGGAGTTTGAAAAACAAATAAAGAAACGAAAAATTAAAGAGGACAAAAGGCCTAAATTGTTTGGCGTGATTCAGGGAGGAATGAATAAGGATCTGCGCCGTCTATGCGCCGAGGCTTTGGTGGATATTGGCTTTGACGGCTACGGCTTTGGCGCCCGGCCGGTTGATGAAAAAGGCAATTTTTTGAGCGAGATCCTTAAATACACGGCCGAATTAATTCCAAAGGATTCTCTTCGCTTTGCCTTGGGCATCGGCACTCCAAATGATATTGTTAAATGCGCCGGCTTAGGCTGGGATATGTTTGACTGCGTCATACCCACCAGAGAAGCGCGGCATGGACGCCTTTTTCAAAACCTCTCCCCCCAGCCCCCTCTCCTAAATAGGAGAGGGGGAGAAAAGTCTTTTTATACAACAATAAATATTAATAATGCAAAATTTACTCATAACAAATCCTCAATTAATAAAAATAGTAAATTATTGGAATTGCGCGAGTATTCGCTTTCTTATTTGCATCATTTATTCAAAATTAGTGAGCCGCTTGGCTGGCGTTTGGCCACGCTTAATAATCTGGAGTTTTATTCTGGTTTAATGCAAAACATCAGGCAAGGCATAAACAAACTCCGGTAAAAAGCAAGCTTTTGTACCGGAGTAAAGATACATTTTAAGTTAATACGCGAAGTTGGTTTGTTTTTTTTGCCTTAGGAAATAAGGTTGATTTTTTTTGCTTGACTTTTTGTCTTATTTCTGATATATTACGAGTGTTGTTGTGCCTTTAAATTTCAAAAATATCAGGGTAAGCGGATAGCTAATCAAAACTCGAAATTTCGATTTTTGGTAGGAAAGTCCGGACTCCACCCATTGTTTCGCACTGCGGAGCAATGGAATTGGCAGTCGCTAACAGCGACCAAGAGTAATCTTAGGGAAAGTGCCGCAGAGACAATACAAATCAATGCTTCGCATTGGAATTTTGAATTTTGAATTTTGAATTTCGAATGTGGAGCATTGGTCAAAGGTGAAAAGTTGCTTGATGTTATTTGTTCTCGAGACAAGTAGCTACAAGCTTCGCCCTATGGTGACATGGGTGCGTGGTAAACCCTGCCTGGAGCAAGAACAAAGTCCCGAGTAATCGGGATTATAAGTGGTTCGCATGACCCCGATAGTAATATCGGGGCTAGATAAATGGCTATACCAGACAGAATCCGGCTTATAGCTTACCCTGATATTTTTGAAATTTAATTTTAAACACAAAAGGAACGAAGAATAACGAAAAGAACGAACGTAAATATATTTTCGTTTGTTTTCGTTATTCTTCGTTTAATTCGTGTATTATTATGAAGAAGTCGGAATTAATTTTTTCATTTCTTTTAGTGCCATTAGATTTTTTAATGATCGTATTGGCCGGGCTAAGCGCCTATTATATCCGTTACGCGGATTTTTTTCAGGCATTCAGGCCGGCTATTTTTAATTTGCGATTGAACGAATATTTGCAAGCCGTCATTGTAGTGGCGGTTTTATGGTTGATAATTTTCGCTTTAAGCGGGCTATATTCCATTAAAAGCTCCAGGTATCTGGTAAAAGAATTATATCGGGTAGTATTAGGGTGTTCAACCGGTTTTGTATTGGTCGTGGTATTGATATTTATCCGCCATGAATTATTTGATTCACGTTTTATTGTTTTAGCCAGTTTTATTTTATCTATTTTGTATATTTCGTTCGCCCGTATTGTGATCAGAATTATACAGCGCCAGCTGTTTAAAGGCGGCATTGGCGTGCATAAGGTTATTCTTGTCGGCAATAGCAAGACGACTGATAATTTGATTCAGGAATTTTCTTGTTCGTCCGGTTCCGGCTATGAGGTAGTTAAGCGGCTTAGGGATTTTGGCATTGAAACCGCCCAGGAATTAGCCGAGCTTATTAAGATAAAAGAAATAGATGAAATTATCCAGAGCGACCCTAATTTATCCAAGGCGGAAACGCTCCGGATGTTTGATTTTGCCGATGAGCATCACATTACCTTTAAATACGCGGCTGATCTTTTGGGCACAAAAGTCCTTAAAACCGAAGCGCATGAAATTGCCGGTATTCCGATCATGGAAGTAAAGAAAACGCCGTTGGACGGCTGGGGCCGGATCATCAAGCGGTTTTTTGATATTTTTGGAGCTTTGATCTTGATCGTTTTATCGCTGCCTGTGTTTATTATAACGGCCATAATAATCAAAATAGATTCCAAAGGGCCGGTTTTTTACCTGGATTATCGCACCGGACAATACGGCAAGCGGTTTCTCTTTTATAAATTTCGTTCAATGCTGTCCCATCTTTGCGACGGGGAAGGGCCGAGCGCGACCAGGGAGGGCAATAAAATGCTTGAGGAGCTTAGCGCGAGCAAGGTCCAAAATACCCGAGCCTCAGACCCATTGCATAAGATCAAAAGCGATCCCAGAATAACGCGCGTAGGCAGGTTTATTCGCCGCTGGAGCCTGGATGAATTGCCCCAGCTTATTAACGCGCTCAAGGGTGATATTTCTTTGGTCGGACCCAGGCCGCATATGACTTTGGAAACGGCCAAATACGAGAGTCACCATAAAAAGGTATTAACCTTAAAACCGGGAATAACCGGCATGGCCCAGATATCCGGCCGCAGCGACCTGTCATTTGAAGAAGAAGTTAAACTGGATACTTATTATATAGAGAATTGGTCTTTATTGCTTGATTTAGCTATATTATTAAGGACACCGTTAGCGATACTTAGAGGGCGTAAAGTAGAGTGATTAAACACGAAAAGAACGAAAAGCAACGAAAGAAACGAATGTTATTTTCGTTATTTTCGTTGTTAATTCGTTTAATTCGTGTATAAAATGAGAGTTGCTTTGATTCATGATCATTTAATGCAAAGAGGCGGGGCCGAAAAGGTGCTGCAGGTTTTGGCCGCGATGTACCCGGACGCGCCGATCTATACCTTAATGTATGATCAAAAGGTAATTGATGATTTTTTCCCAAGCCGGAAAATAGAGGTTTCCATAATTCAGCGTTTGCCCGGAGGCAAGCGCTTTTACCGCTGGTTTATGCCGTTTATGCCCATGGCCGTGGAGTTTTTTGATCTTAGAAGCTACGATTTGGTGATATCCAGTACCAGCTCGTTTGCCAAGGGTGTTATTACCGCTCCGGAGACTTTCCATATTTGCTATTGCCATACGCCGACTCGCTATCTATGGAGCGATACCCACCAATATATTAATGAGCTTAGCTATAATAAATATTTTAAAAAAATAATATCCCTGATATTGAATTATGTCCGTATTTGGGACAGGCAGGCGGCGGACCGGGTTGATTTTTTTATTAGTAATTCCAGGACCTCATTAAGAAGGCTGAAAAAATATTATAAACGCGATGCCCCGATCGTTTATCCGTCAATTGATATTAACGAGTTTTATGTGTCAAAAAAAATTGGGGACTACTATCTGGCCGGCTGCCGCTTGGTGCCGTACAAAAGGATTGATATTGTGATCGAGGCTTTTAAAAAGTTGGGCAAGCCGTTAAAGATATTCGGTGACGGGATAGACAAGGAGCGCTTAATGGAATTAAGCGCCGGTTATGCCAATATAGAATTTCTCGGGCGCGTGAGTGATAAGGAAAAGGCCAGGCTCTGTAGCGAGTGCAAAGCATTTATCAATCCTCAGCTGGAAGATTTTGGCATTACGCCGCTGGAAGCCATGGCCTCGGGTCGGCCGGTAATTGCCAAAAACGCCGGCGGCTCGCTTGAGAATATAATAGAAGGGGAGACTGGCGTGTTTTTTAAGGAAGAGTCGGCGAGCGGCATAATTGAAGCGATTAAGCGTTTGGAAACTATGAAAATTGATCCCAATAGAATCAGGGAGCACGCGGTTAAATTTTCTCATGAAAGATTTAAAAAAGAAATAGGATCAATCATAGAAAGCGAACATAAGAAATACAAGGAGAGTTAATAACTCATATTACGCGCTTATCACGTAAAAAAAGTTATAACTTTTTCTAAGGTAAAAATATTTAGTGCATAAGGTGAGTTAATAAGGAAATTTTAGAAAGTATGAAAATCGGAATTGATATTCGGACATTTATGGACGCTAATTTTAGCGGCATTCCGGAATATACGCATAATTTGCTAAAGGAAATTTTTAAGCTGGATAAAAAAAATCAATATATATTGTTTTATAATTCCTTTGGTGATTTTAGTTGTCGTATTCCAGGTTTTAAGGCTGATAATGTTAAAATTGTCCATACGGCTTATCCAAATAAAATTTTTAATAATATTTTACAGCGAATTTTGTATTGGCCAAAAATAGACCGGCTGTTCAATGTTGATCTGTTTTTTGTCCCTAACATCGCTTATATCGCGCTTTCAAACAAGACACGAAGCCTGTTAACGATCCATGATCTGTCATTTGTCCGTTTTCCGGAATTTTATTCTCCTAAGCGCCAAATTTGGCATCGTGTAATGAATATTAAAAAAATGGCTAAACGCTTTGAAACAATCGTGGCGGTAAGCGAGCATACTAAAAAGGATATTATTGAGTTGTGCGGAATAGAGCCGGAGCGGGTAAAGGTCATTTATTCCGGGGTGGGCGCTAAGTACCGGCCTTTAGCGCCGGGAAACACTGATTGCGAGCGTGTGAAAAAACACTATGATCTGCCGGAAAAATTCATTCTTTGTTTAAGCACGATTGAGCCAAGAAAGAACATAAGCGGTTTGATCAAGGCTTATGGCCTGATGCGGCAAGAATATCCGGAGTTAAAAGACTATCAGTTAATACTGGCCGGAGTTAAAGGCTGGCGCTATAAGGAAACTTTGCGCGCCTGGCATGACTCCAAATACAAAGAAGATATTAGATTTATTGATTATGTTCATTCAAACGACAAGCCGGCTATTTATAATCTGGCCAGCCTTTTTGTTTATCCGTCATTTTATGAAGGCTTTGGCTTTCCGCTGCTGGAAGCAATGGCCAGCGCAACGCCGGTAATTACCGGCACTGTAAGCAGCTTGCCAGAGGTGGCCGGCGGCTCGGCCTTGCTTATTAACCCGGAAAACGCGCGCGAGATCGCCGACGCGATGGCCGCTGTTCTTAGTGATGTAAAATTGCAAGAAGAGATGATAAGCGGCGGTGTTAAACAGTCAGGCAAATTTAGCTGGGAAACCAGCGCCAAAGCGTATATGAGTTTATTCTTCAATTAGACTTTTCAATTAGACTTTTTTCTTTTATTTTGATAATATAGTATTATATTAACTCACCTTACGTACTTATCACGTAAATAAAGTTATAA
>JAGLPO010000038.1 GCA_023137275.1 Candidatus Parcubacteria bacterium
TTTTTGTTTAAATTATATTTATTATAACTTTTTCTAAGGTAAAAATATTTAGTGCATAAGGTGAGTTATATTAAAATTTAATTATAAATTAAAAATTTTTTATGGCGGAAACAAAACCTTTAACTAAAACTAGCACGGCTGCAGGCGCCAACAAGGCTATGAGTAGATCCAGCAGCGGATTGGATTTTATTATTGTGGGCGCGATAATGCTGGTTTTTTTTCTTTGCCCTTTGTTTTTTACCGGACTGGCGGCCCAGGGAATCGGTTTTGAAAAGCTGATCCTTTTTTACTTCCTGGTGCTTATCGGAGTGGTTGCCTGGGTAACCAAGGGAGTAATTATGGGTGAATTAAAACTCAAGCGCACGCCTTTGGATATTCCGATCTTGGCAACTTTGGTAATATTCGCGATATCAACGATCCTCTCAGTCAGCGCCAAAGATTCATTGATCGGCGCTTACGGCTCGGCCGCGAAAAGCCTTTCCGCGCTGTTTATCTTTGCCTTGTTTTATTACCTGGTAGTAAATAATCTGGACGCCAAAAGAATTAAAAAAGTGTTTTGGTCGTTTATTATCTCCAGCGGCTTATTGATCGTTTTTTCATTGCTGCAGTTAATGGAAATTCATCTTTTGCCTTTTGAACTGCTTAAGAACCGGGGCTTTAACCCGATTGGCTCTTTGTCCGGCTTAACTATGTTCGTACTCGCGGTTTTGCCGCTTATGGTAGTCGCGGCCACGCAGATAAGGGAACTAATGCCTAGCGCGAACAAAGCGTTGGTTGCCGCGGTCAAGGTTCTTCTCGGCTTGGTTACTATTGCCGGCCTGGCGATTCTGGCGCTACTGAACGGATTTACTTTTTGGCCGATCGGTATTGTCGGCCTGGTTATAGTCCTTATGTTTTTTCTCGCTAAGATCATCAAGGTATCCGGCAATAACATGATCATACCTTTAACCGCGTTTTTGGCCTTGATCATTCTTTTGGTGCTGGGTAATTTTAATATTGTTAATTTGGGATTGCCGGCCGAAGTCAGCCTTTCACGCCAGGCTTCCTGGGATATTTCCAAGTCAGCTGTAATGGAGAATCCCGTGTTCGGATCCGGCCCGTCAACTTTTTATTATGATTTTGCCAAGTTTAAATCCGGCGAATTTAATAACTCAACCCTCTGGAATGTCCGTTTTGATTCTGCCTCAGGCTCCTTGTTTGAGATATTGGCCACTGTCGGACTGCTTGGGTTTATCAGCGTTATAGTGATTGCCTTAATTTCATTGTCAATTACTTTTCTTACGCTTATTAAGACAAACAAGGCGAGCGAGCACTCCATACTTTTGGGGATGTTTGCCAGCCTTATATCAGTATTGCTGTTAGCGACTTTGTTCGCGCTGAACAATACTATGATATTGATCACAATGCTGATCGCTATATTCGCGGTTTCTTCCAGTCTGGTAATGTATCCGGAGAAATTCAAAGAATTTAACCTGTCATTCCGTTCTTCACCCAAATACGCGCTGGCATTGGCCGCGATCTTCCTTTGCGTAAGCGCCGGAGTCGTGGTTTTGTTTACTATGGGGCTAAAAATGTATTTAGCCGATATGTACGCGCGCAAAGCGCTGGACGCGGGTAAGCCGGCTGAAAAGATACAGATTTTACAACGGGCTGTATCTCTGGCCCCTTATCAGGATACTTATTATATAAGTCTGGCCAATAATTATATGGCTTTGGCAAACCAGGCCGCTCTAAGCGGCAAGAATCAGGCCGATGTAGGCGTTAACCTTAGCCAGGCGATTGAGAATGGGAAACAAGCGGTTGAAATATCCAACAATCGGGCCAGTAATAACGAGTCTTTGGCGCTTATTTATGAGAATGCCAGTTTTTATACTCGCGGAGCCCTGGAATGGGCCGAGCAGCTTTATAATAAGGTAATTGAGCTTGATCCGAAGAATCCGACCCCGCATCTTCGTATTGCTTTGGTAAATATGGCTCGGGCAAACGTTGAGACTGACCCGGAAGAAAAGAAATATTATATCAGCGAGGCAATTAAGAAATACGACGATTCTATTGCCAAAAAAGGCGATCTGGCCGCCGCTTATTATGGCAAAGCCATTGCCGCTGAAAAGCTGGGCGACAGTGATGACGCGATTGAACAGCTTAAGCGGGCCAATCTGGTTGCCCGCAACAACCTGGACTACCGCTTTGAGCTGGGGCGGCTTTACTTTAACCGCGGCGTTTCACAGCCAAAAATCGCCCAAGACGCCTTTGACAAGATCTCCAAGCAGGATCTGACCCCGGATATGGGACCGGGAACGACTACGCCGGCCACTGAACTTAGCGTTACTCCGGCGCGGGAAACCGGCAGTGTTGTTAAGAAAAACAGCGACCTTTCGGCCGCAGAACAGCTTTTTCTCTCTATTGTGGCCGCTAACCAGAATCATGCCAATGCCATATATTCTCTGGCCGTGCTTTACCAGAAGACCGGGGAAATAGATAATACGCGCTCAGCGGTTGATAAGCTTTTTTCCATCCTTGTTGACGAAGCTTCTATTAACGCGGTTAAAAAGCAGTTTGCCGATATATTGGAATAAAAAATTTGATATAATATAAAAAAAGAGCGCTCATCCTTAATTAGCGATGAGCGCTTTTTTGATTGTTTTTTTGTTGCCATACTAGCTACCCCCTTTTGTTTTTGTAGTTTAATGGATTTACTTTTTTTTTGATTATACCTAAGATTAATTAAAAAATCAATACAATGGATTGTCGTATTTTTATTTACCTAATATTGGCGTAAAAAATTAAAAAATAAGGTATTATTTTCCCTTGACATTTAAGGCAGAATAAGGTATGATATGCGGTTATATTATTTTTTTATTTATGCCAAATTTAAAAGGAAATAAAGGTATTTCAGTCATCGTTCCGACCTTAAACGAAGAAGGTAGTGTTGCGCAGCTGATAGAGCGGCTGGATCAGGTGATCGGCGGCATGCAAATGGATTATGAAATAATCTTTATTGACGACCACTCAAGCGACAATACCAGAGAAGTTATAACTAGGTTTGGTAAACAATACCCGGTTTTTTTATACTTAAAAAAGGGTAGGCGCGGCAAAGCCTATTCAATTCAGGAAGGCCTGGAATATGTCCGCTATGCGTTTATAGCGTTTATAGACGCTGACTTGCAGTATCCGCCCGAAGCGCTGCCTCGCATGATGGATAAGATCCGGCATGGCTCAGACATAGTGGTAGCTAACCGGGCTACTCAAGAAACTAATTTTTTACGGCGTTTTTTGCACTCAGGTTTTGCTATATTTTTTACCCGTTTTTTACATGGCTTTAATGTTGATGTGCAGGCTGGTTTGAAATTATTTAAGCGCCAGGTGGCCAGGGAAGTGAAAATAAATCCCAGCGGCTGGACCTTTGATTTGGAGTTTTTATTAAAAGCCAGGAGTTATGGCCACAAAATCGGCAGTGTTAATATAACCTTTGAAGAAAGGACAGCCGGGGAATCAAAAATTAATTTTTTTAGCCAGGTTTTTGAGATCGGCTGGAATTCAATTTGCCAAAAGTTTAAAAAGCGTTTGCCTTTACCTATTCATCCAAAGAACAGCGATTCTATGATCGGCGCCGGAATTGCCCATAAACGTTGCCGTTTTATTACCCACACCACCCTTCCCAAAGAGATCTCGGCCATGCGCACCTTTTCCGCTTGGCAGAGAAATTTTATTATCGCGGCCGGAGCTGTTTTGCTGGCCGGATTTATTATCAATCCCTTAATTACCGCTATTTTGTTTTTTGGAATTTTAAATATTATTTATTTTTTTGACATGGCTTTTAATCTGTTTTTGGTCATCCGCAGTTTGAAAAAACCGCCGGAAATGAGTTTTAGTAAGGCTGAGTTAAGGGAATTGAATGATAATGAATTACCGGTTTACTCAATCCTTTGCCCGCTTTACAAAGAGGCA
>JAGLPO010000039.1 GCA_023137275.1 Candidatus Parcubacteria bacterium
ATAAGCTGGATGTAATGCTGCTTTTGGAAGAAAACGACCAGGAAACAATTAACGCGGCTGAATTTATTGGTTTGCCCGAATATGTCCGGACAATTATTATTCCCCACTCCAATCCCAAAACCAAGCCAAAGGCCTGCAATTACGGCCTATCAATGGCGCGCGGAAAATATGTGGTTATTTATGACGCGGAAGACGAGCCTGACCCGGCTCAGTTGAAAAAGGCTTATCTGGGCTTTTTGTCTTCGCCGGATGATATCCGCTGTTTGCAGGCCAAGCTTAACTATTATAATTCCAGGCAGAATTTATTGACCCGGCTTTTTACGGCCGAGTATTCCCTCTGGTTTGACGTTGTCCTGCCGGGCTTGCAGACAATTGGCACCTCTATTCCGCTCGGCGGAACCAGTAATCATTTTCGCACAAAAGATTTGCTGGAGCTTGAAGGCTGGGATCCGTTTAACGTAACCGAGGATTGTGATCTTGGGGTAAGAATATTTAAGCGCGGCTACAAGACCGCGATTATAGATTCAGTTACTCTGGAAGAGGCTAACAGCCAGGCAATGAACTGGCTGCGCCAGCGCTCCCGCTGGATAAAAGGCTATATGCAGACTTATCTGGTGCATATGCGCCAGCCGGTTAAATTCATAAAAGAATCCGGAATTCACGCTTTTATTTTTCAGCTTGTTGTCGGCGGCAAGGTGGCATTTATGATCATTAATCCTTTCCTCTGGCTGACCACGATTGCTTATTTTGCTTTTTATTCCCTGGTCGGCCAAGGCATTGAGGCCTTGTATCCGCCGCTGGTTTTTTATATCGCGGCTACATCTTTGATTGTTGGGAATTTTTTGTATATTTATTACTATATGATCGGCTGCGCCCGCCGCGGCCATTGGGGGCTGATAAAATATGTCTTTTTTATTCCGGTTTATTGGCTGATGGTCAGCGTGGCGGCCGTAATCGCGTTCTATCAGCTGCTCACTAAGCCGCATTATTGGGAAAAAACCCAACACGGCCTGCATATTAAGGCGCCAGCGCCGTCCTCGGGGTTTTTCCCCCAGCTGTTGCCGGTTGGAAGCAGACAATTTATTTTCGCGCCGGTTTTGCCAGCGGCCGTCAGCGCCAAGACCAAGCGCGGCTTTAGCGAAATTGGCGCTAAAATATTTGCGCAAAGCAAAGATTATTTTAAACGTATGCTGGCGCGCGCGGATAATGATCCTTTAACAAAATTTAATATAGCCATCCAAAAAGGCGGGTCAAGAGAACCAAAAAAAGAGGCTGGCAAGGGATTAATAAAAAAACAGGCCATAAACAAACTTGTTGGCTTGCTAAAAAGCGAAGAAGGGGTTTTTGTAGCAGCCATGATGCTGGCAAATTTTATTAATTTCTTTTTTAACGCCTATCTGGGGCGGGTGCTTGATTTTGAGAACTTGGGTTTGATCACCTTTATCAATACCCTGTGGTATCTGGCCATGGTTTTTATTGCCGCTCTTGGCACTACAATTAACCATCAGGCGTCTTATCTGGCCGGCTCTCAAAATGAAGAGGCCAGCGCGGCTTTTTTACTAAGCATGACCCAGAAAGCTTTAAAGGTGGTATTGGCATTCTCTTTAGTCTGGATAATCAGCGCGCCCTGGCTGGCCGGGTTTTTTAATATTCCCGATTATTGGATATTAGTACTCATTACTCCGGCTTTTCCTTTTGGCATTATTCTTTATTCAAATTTTAATTTTTTAAAAGGGGTTTTTCGTTTCCGTAAAGCAGCCTTGATCTTGTTACTGGAAGCAGCAACAAAATTACTATTAGCCATCGGCCTGGTTTGGATCGGCAGGGGAGGGCTGGTTTTCGCGGTTATTCCCGCCTCTATTGCTCTGGTATCAATTTGGACGGTTTATGCTGTTCGTAAGCATTTGCCTAAGCCTTTACCAAAACAAAAATTTGTTTTCCCGGGAAAATTTTTCACTTCATCGTTCATGGCCGGTTTGTCCGCGATCGCTTTTCTTAGCCTGGATATAATTTTGGCCAAGCATTTTCTTAGCCCGCGCGCGGCCGGTGAATACGCGCTTTTGTCTTTGATCGGCAAGATGATATATTTTGGCGGCGCTTTGCCCAACCAATTTATGATGTCTTTTGTCAGCCGGAACGAGGGCAAACAAAAAAGCTCTCAGATTATTTTCCGGCGCATTTTTATTATTACCTTGTTTATTGTTTGCAGCGGAATCGTTATTTTGGGTATTTTTGGCGCGACCGTAACCCCGTTTTTGTTTGGTGATAAAATTAAGGCTGTGGCCGCTTATCTGCCGCTTTATACTACCGCGATCGCACTCTTTACCTTAACGAGCGTAATTGTATCTTTCCAACTGGCGCGCAAGCGTTATTACTTTACTAAAGTGTCGCTCTTTTTTTCACTGACCATGGCCGTTGGGATAATATACTCGCATGCCTCAATTGATGATATAGTTTTTGTCATTACCGCAGTTAGCGCGGGCGCGTTTTTCACTGTGAGCGCGCTTCATTTGATTGATGATTATACTGTGGCGGTAAAGGAAAATATAAAAGATTTTTTCAGACATAGCATTGCTATGTTTCCACGCATCATAGCTCCGCCGCACTCGTGGCAAGACCACGCGGCTAACAGCGATTTGAAAAAAATTCTTATTTTCAATTGGCGCGATACCAGGCATGCGTATGCCGGCGGAGCTGAGCTTTATATCCAGGAGATGGCTAAGCGCTGGGTAAAACAGGGGACTAAGGTAACTATTTTTTGCGGCAATGATGGCTTGTCGCCCAGACAGGAAATTATAGACGGGATTAAAATTATCCGGCGAGGCGGTTTTTATTTGGTTTATGTCTGGGCATTCATATATTATTTTTTATTTTTTCGCAATAAATATGATGTGATTATTGACTGCCAGAACGGCATTCCGTTTTTTACGCCTCTATACGCCAAAGAGCCGGTCTATTGCTTAATGCATCATGTCCATCAGGAAGTATTTAGAAAATCGCTTATCAAGCCTTTGGCCGCGCTGGCAATGTTTCTGGAAAAAGACCTGATGCCCTTAGTTTACAAAAAAGTGGAATTTATTACTGTTTCCGAGTCCAGCAAAAAAGCCATGATCAAACTGGGTTTGGGCAATGAAGGGATAAGCGTGGTTAACCCCGGTATTGACACAAGAAAGCTAAGGCCGGCTGAGAAGCATGTTAGTCCGGTAATTTTGTATTTAGGCCGGCTAAAGGAATACAAATCAATTGATAATCTGATCAAAGCTTTCCATATCGTCCTCAAGTTTAATCCCGCGGCTAAGCTGGCTATTGTTGGCAGCGGAGAAGAGGAAAATAAATTGCGCCGACTAAGCAAGGATTTGCAGATACAAGACCGGGTGTATTTTACCGGGCAAGTTAGCGAAGCGGACAAATTAACCTTGTTGCAAAAGTCCTGGGTCGCGGTTAACCCGTCCTTGATGGAAGGCTGGGGCATTACCACGATAGAGGCCAATGCCTGCGGCACGCCGGTTATAGCCTCTGATGTGCCTGGCCTTAGAGACTCGGTGGTTGATGATCACACCGGATATTTAATTGAATATGGCAACACAGAGAAGTTAAGCGCAAAGATAGTGGAACTAATTGTAAACAAGGTCAAGCTGGAGACAATGAGCAATTATGCTTCAATTTGGGCCAGGAAATACGATTGGCACTATAGCGCTTTGCATTTTTTTAATATTATCAGTAATGATTTATATACAAAAGAATTAAAAAATAATTTTATCCTAAGGCTTTTAGCCAGGAAAGCATAAAATTATGAGTAATACAAAACCAAAAATCACTATCGGGATTCCTGCTCTTAACGAAGAGGCGAATATCGGATATTTACTGGAGAGTTTATTAAAACAGGATCAGTCCAATATTGATATTGAAAAAATTGTTGTTAATTCAGACGGCAGCACGGACCAAACCGTAAAAATCGCCAGAAATATTGACAGCGATTTAATTGAAGTGATTGATAATAAATACAATCGCGGGATCGCTAAACGGCAAAATCAAATATTTGAAAAAGCTGATTCAGACATTTTGGTTTTGCTGGATGCTGATATAGCCATTAAAGACAAATATTTTATCCATAAGCTTGTTAATCCGATCATTTCGCGTAAGGCTGATCTTTCTTCAACTAATTATTTGGCAATTAAACCAAAGACAATTATAGAGAAAGCTCTGGCAATTGGATTGGAAATCAAGAATAATACTTTTAAAAATTACCAAAACGGGGATAACCTATATACTTGCCATGGCACTGCGCGAGCTTTTTCCAGAAAAATGTATGAGAATTTTAAATTCACTGACGATATTGCCGAGGACATGTTTAGTTATCTTTATGCTAAGCAACATAATTTTAAATACGCGTTTATAGATGACGCGTATGTGTATATTAAATTACCGGCCACGATCAATGATCACAAAAAACAGTCTTTTCGATTTATAGATTCCAAAAATATACTAATAAATTCATTTCCCAAAGCTTTTGTTGACCAGGAGATTAGAGTACCAAAAGTATTGTTTTACAGATCATTAATATTTTATTTACTTAAAACGCCTTTCTATACCCTTGTTTATGTTTTAATATATTTTTATTCAAGAAAGCTATATGAAAAAGCAGGAGCAAGTACTGTTAATTGGGGAACGGCTGATAGCTCAAAAGATTTGCGTGAAAAGGATGATAAACATGATAAATTTAGTTTTATATTTTTAATTCGCAAAATTATTTATATATTTTTAGGGTTTTTAAGTAGCTTTATTATAATAAAGAAACCAAGAATAATTATTTTTTGCTACCATAGCATATCCACCGACAGCTGGCGCTTTAGCGTATCACAGGAAGAGTTTAAAAAACAGATCAAATTTCTTTTATCTCAGTTTAAGCCCGTTACCTTGGGCGATATAAATAAGCATATCAGAGGTGAGGAAAAAATTACAGAAGATTCCTTTGCTATTAATTTTGACGATGGCTTTGCTGATATAATGAAAGTTAAAGATTTTTTAAAAAAGCATAGTATTGAACCAACAGTTTTCGCGCTAGCCGATCCGGACAATATTAACCGCAGGGAGATGGGATCGGCTATGACCATGCTTGCGCCAAATCAAATAAAAGAGCTTGCTCGCGCTGGCTGGGAGGTCGGTTGCCACTCGGCCACTCATGATGATTTTTGGGCGTTAAATTCCAAAGAAATAAAAGAACAAATAGCAAACGCTAAAATAAAACTGGAAGCCGGGCTAGGGACGCGGATCAAGTATTTTGCCTATCCCAGGGGCCGGTATAACGCGGAAATATTAAAAACAGTTAAAGCCAGCGGTTATGAGATGGCGGTTTCAATGGATGATAAGTTAATTCGTGAAAATATTAATATTTATATCGTGCCCAGAGTCGGAGTGGATAAAACGCATTCTTTTATTGAATTTAAAAATACTTTTTCTTTTGGCGCGATATTTGTCCGCGGAATTATCAAGTATTTTTTAAAACTGACAGCAAATAAAAGTAAAAATAAAATTATTAAGCTTACTGTAAAAGAAAAAATAAAAATGTTTTTTGTAAATCGGCTGATAACAGGAGAAAAATCTGATCGTCTGCCCTTGCCAAAAAAGATAAACGATTATAATTTGATAGATACGATTTATCGTCCGCCCGGCGACGACCAGTATCAGTTTGGTATTTATGAGAATGAGAAAAAAGAAAAAGCAATTCTGAAAATGTGGGATGGCGACAAAAAAGACGGAGATTGGTTCTGGCTGATAAATGAGATTAAAACTTATCAGGGCCTGGATGAATTGTTTAAGACAAGCGGAGCTATAATAAAAGAGAAGTTCCCGGGCGTTAAATTGCCCGGTTTGATCAAGGTAATCAAAACAAGGAATCAGCTGGGGCTGTTTATGGAAATGATCAAAGGCGAAACTCTGGATAAAGAAAATTCAATGAAAAAAAGAGTGCTTGCCTTTGAGCAAGTGACAAAATATTTTCAGCATTTGGGCCAGCTGATCGCCCGGTCCGGACTGGATAAGAAATTTGTTAAAAGAAATAATATTCATACAGTATTGATATTTTTTTATATGCTGCTGCGCTGTGTTTGGATTTATCCAGGAATAATCCCAAAATTAATTTACTCTTTATTTGTGTTTTTGCTTAACTTGCCATATTTGATTAAAAATAGCGATATGGCTTTTGTTCATCGCGACCTTACTTATATGAATGTAATGAATTTGCATGACGGCCGGATAGGAGTAATTGATTTTGAGCTGGCGGTACTTACCAACCCGATCTACGAGATCACTCAGTTGGTTACCGGCTCCTGGCATCTGGAGAATTTTTGGCAGGAGTTTTATAAGCTGGATATTATGAAAGAGATTTTTACAAATAAAAACAAACTGCATAGCTATAAAGCATTGACAATATTCACTGCCGTCCACCGCTTAGCGACCAGTCCTGGGAAAGAATTTGATTCGCATTATTCGTATTTAATTCACGGACTGGGACTAAAAAATATATGTTAGAACAAAATATAATATTAAAAATAATAAGAAAGATCAGAGCCAGGATCATGCCGATAATTCGGCCAAAGCGGCAATATTTTCTGGCGCCGACAAGGTCTTTGATGCCGATAAGCAAAAAGCACGGTTTTGACCGGGGCACGCCGATTGATCGTTATTATACTGATAAGTTTCTGGAGCAATTCAAAAAGGATATTCATGGCCGGGTTTTAGAGGTAGGGAATAGATATTACACTAAGAAATTTGGCGGTAATAGAATAAAGAAAAGCGATGTTTTGGATATTGATCCAAACAATAAGCGCGCTAATATTATCGGCGACCTAAGGGACTTAAAAGAAGTTAAGGACAATACTTATGATTGTTTTGTAATGACATTTGTTATCGGTATGATTGATGATTATCACTCAGCTTTAAAGGAAGCCAGACGGATATTAAAATCGGGCGGAATTTTGCTGGCAGTTGATGCCGGAAGCAGCTCATATAATCCCAAGACAGATTATTGGCGCTTTACACCTAACGCGGCCGGTTTGGTGTTTGGCAATGTTTTTCACAAAGATAATCTGGAAATAAAGACCTATGGAAATGTTTTGTCCGGGCAGTATAATTGGGTTGGGATGGCTGCGGAAGAATTGAGCCAAGAAGAATTGGATTTTCATCATCCGCGTTACACAACAGTTATCGGCATTAAAGCAATTAAAAAAATATAATTCCCCCTTCTCTTTTTCTCCCCTCTCCTGTCTAGGAGAGGGGCCGGGGGAGAGGCGAGAGGGGGCTAGGGGAGAGGGTATATATGAAAAATAATAATAAAAAACAAATTGATATCGTAATGAAGTATTTTTATCCGGTTACAGCCGGTATTGAAATTACCGTAATGGAAACATTTTCCCGGCTAGCTAGCGCGGGTTGGAAAGTCCGGGTCCATACTTCAAGAGACACTTACCTTGAAAAAAATGTTTTATCAGGAAATGAAAACATCAAGGGCGTGGAGATCAAACGTTACCCTTGGAGTATTTTTGGTTTTTGGCCTGATATTGATTGGAAAAAAAGCGATATGCTGGTATTGGAAAATTTTAATATTTTTCCGCATTTTCAAATAATGGCGTTTACCTGGGTTTTAAAGATCATAAAGAAAAAGAATTTTTCCCTGATATTGACGCCGCATGGCGGATATACCCCGGAATGGAGAGTGTTTGGCGTGATAAGCAGGAATATAAAGAGAATTTATCATCAGACAATAGGAGCTTGTATGATAAATAAATGTGTTGACAAAATACATGCTGTTAGTACCTGGGAGAAGAAGGAAATGATCCCTTTTGGCATAAGTCCTGAAAAGATCGTTGTGGTGGAGAACGGTTTGGAGGATGAGGCTTACGCGGATTTTGAAGAAAAAGTTAGCAAGGAGTTTAAACGCGTGATCAAAGGTTATGGCAAATATATTTTACAGATCGGCCGTGTACACAGAATCAAAAACCACAAAACCGTGATCAGAGCTTTGGCCAAATTACCCAAAGACATAAATTATGTTATAACCGGCCCGATCCATGACGATAAGTATAAGCAGGAATTAGATGAATTAATAAAATCGCTTGAGCTTGAAGAACAAATTATATTCAGCGGAATTATAAAGGGGGCGGAAAAATATTATTTGATAAAAAATGCCCTGGCAATGGTGCATATGGCTCTGTGGGAATGTTATTGCGGCGTGGTTTTGGAAGCGATGAGCCAGGGGACCATGTGCGTCGTTTCCGAAGATTCGGCTTTTCCTTATTTATATAAAGACAAATTTAACGGTTATAATTTGAAAGCTAAGGATCATAAAGCCGCGGCAAACGCTATAAACAATATAATTGAGTATCCGGACTCCAGGGAGCATAAGGCGATCAAGCAAAGGAATCTGGATTATGCCAATAATCATAGCTGGAACGCGATGGTTGAGCGCTTAAAAGATTTTTATTTAAATTACTAATGTTATGCATTACGTAAAAAAAAGTTATAATTAATATAATTTAAACAAAAAAGAGGATAAGAACAAGTTTTATCTTAGCATTTTTGCTTAAATTATATTAATTATAACTTTTTCTAAGGTGAATAAATTAATGAAAACAATTCATGTAATTACAAATTATTTTTATCCGGTAGTCGGAGGCATTGAGAAAAGCATCCTGGAAACTTATTCGCGTCTTGTTAAAGATGGTTTCGAAATTACAGTGCATACTACGAGAGACGACTATGAAAAGAAAAATGCTTTTGACAAAAGCGGCGAGAAAAAAGGTATTAAGATCAAACGCTATAAAAGCGCCTGGTTTGGTTTTTGGCCAAAGATAAATTGGGATGATGCTGATATTATAAATTTGCATAATTTTAATATCTTCCCCCATGTTTTAATAATGCTATATGTGTTTTGGCGAAAAATTAAATTTAAAAAGAATTTTGAATTGATTCTGCATCCGCACGGCGGTTATATGCCCAAATGGGAAGAATTCAAGGGGTTAAGCGCCTTAATTAAGCGCGCGTATCACCAAAGTTTGGGTAAGTGGCTTATTTGCCTGGCAGTTGACCGGGTGCGGGCAGTTACAGAGTGGGAAGCAAAGAAAATGAGGACGATGGGAGCAGGCAAAAGATTTGAGGTTGTTCCGGCCGGTATTGATGATATGGCATTTGAAAAACCCGGGCATGGCATAAAAGATGATTTTAAGAAAAAAGTTGAAAAATTTGGACGATATATTTTGCTGGTAGGAAAGATAGACCGTAAAAAAAATCATAAAACCGTGATCAAAGCCCTGGAAAAAATCCCAAAAGATATAAAATGTGTAATAGCGGGAAAAAAATGTGATGAGGATTATTTTCAGGAACTTATGGCTGAGATTATCGCGCATGGGCTGGAAGAGAGGGTCGTATTGCTCGGCTATGTTTCCGAGCAGGAAAAGTATTATTTGATTTCGCGTTCGTGGCTTTTCGTACATATTCCGGAAAATGAATGTTACGGCTTGGCCGCCAGGGAGGCCATGGCCGCGGGAGCGCTAATGATCGTTAGCCGGGATAGCGGAATGGAGGAGATGAAAAACGCAATACCGGTTGATCCGAAAAGTGAGACGGAATTAGTAAAAGCGATAAATGCCCTGGCCACTATTAGCTACGGCGAACAACAGGCGCGAATTAGCCAAAGCCGGGAGGCAATGAAAACGAATTCCTGGGACGCGGTTAGCGCGCGTTTTAAAACTTTGTATAATAGATAACTCATGTTACGCACTTATCACGTAAAAAAAGCTATAATAAATGTAATTTAAACAAAA
>JAGLPO010000004.1 GCA_023137275.1 Candidatus Parcubacteria bacterium
TGATGATCTTCATGGTCGTGGTCTTGCCGGCGCCATTCGGCCCCAGAAACCCGAGGATCTCGCCCTTTTTCACGGAAAAACTAATGTCGTCCAAAACCACATTGCTCCCGAATTTTTTTGTCAGATTATTGATCTCAATCATCTTTAACTAAAAAGAATAGCAACTAATAATATTTTTATATATTATTATAATTACTACTCCAAAAGTCTTAACATTGTACCATTAATATTATACAAGTTCAAAATAATTTTTCAAGTCAGAAAACTGTGGATAAAATATTATATATTTAATTCTTTTAATAATTCTTTTTGTTTTCTGCTCAAATTTCTCGGGGTTTTAATATTGACCGTTACCAGATGATCGCCCTTGCCGCTTGCCTGAAGCCTTTGAATACCCTTGTTTCTTAGCTTATAAACCGTTCCCGACTCTGTACCGGCCAATACTTTTAGCTTAACCGCGCCATGTACGGTCTCTATATCTATTTTATCACCCAGCGCGGCCTGAGTAAAGCTAATATCAACTGCTGACTTGACATCAAAACCAACCCGCTCAAAGCCCGGCTTTGGAGCGACTTGTACTTTAAGGTAAAGATCCCCTGCCGGCGCTCCCTTATCCCCGGCTTCGCCCCGGCCCGTAAGGCGGATAGTCTCTCCATTATTAATGCCGGCCGGAATTTTAATTTTCAGGCTTACCCTGTCCATCACCGTACCCTTGCCAAAACACTTAGCGCATAGTTTTGAATAAGTCTTGCCTTCCCCGCCACAAGCCTCACAAGTCGCGTTTACCCGCATATTTCCAAGAATGGTCTGCTGAACACGGGTTGTGCTGCCGGTACCCTTACAAATTTTGCATGTTTCTATCTTGGTTCCGGGCTCGGCTAAATTGCCATTGCAGCGGTCGCAAACGACTTGTTTGTTAATCATGATCTCTTTATCAATTCCAAATACCGCTTCCATAAAGCTGATGTTAACAAGCAGCTGCAGATCGCGCCCGCGAGCGCTGCGGCGGTGTCCGCCTCCGTTGCTAAAACCAAATATATCGCCGATTCCGCCGAAAATATCTCCCAAATCGTCCATATTAATATTAAAACCATTGGCCGCTCCGGAGAAATCCCTAAAACCGCCAAAGCCGCCCGCGCCTTGCATATTTTCAAAAGCCGGACCAAACTGATCGTATTGGCCGCGTTTTTTAGGGTCGCCAAGAATCTGGTATGCCTCGTTTATTTCCTTAAACTTAGCTTCGTCACCATTGGCTTTATCCGGATGGTACTTATGCGCCTTCTTCCGGAATGCTTTCTTGATCTCCTCCTGGCCGGCACCCTTTTGCACCCCTAGTATATTGTAGTAATCTTTTCCCATAATTTATCCCTTAAATCCAATCTCTTTGCCGGCCGGCGCCTGGGAAACTTCAACTTCGCCGAATTGCTTTTCATATTTATTCAGATTATCCTGCATTGCCGCTACCATTCTCTTAAAATGGCCCGGATTGGTTATTATTTTACCGGCTACTTTGCCGCTTAGCCCCATAATGCTAATAAACATCATTTGAAATTCATCGCGATTATGGTTGATCTGCATCGCGTTGGCATATTCCGCCCCGGGCAGATTATCCGCGATCTTGATCTGGTGTTGGTTAGGTGTTTGTTTATTTTGATTCATGTTTGTAATATTTAATGATTTAATTGACTGCCTGACTTTTTTGTCTTCCAAGCTAAAGCTTGGGAACCCGCCCTAAAGGGCGGTGGAATTAAGCTCTATTTGCTAAATTCGCAATCTACTTTTTCTCCTCAAATTCTCCTTCAACCGGTTTATCTTTATCTTTCTTTTCTTCACCAGACTTATTTTCCGAAGCAACATCAGGGCCTGCCTGCTTATCAGCCGCGGCGCTTTGTGCTTGTTGCTGGTACATGGCGGTGCCGATCTTTTGCGCCACCTCATTCATTTCTTCCATTTTTTTCTTGATCTCATCAATATTATCAGAATCTTTTATTTTTTTCAGATCCTCAAGCTTGGTTTCCAGTTCTTTCTTATCTTCTTCCTTCATTTTATCCCCGGATTCCTTAAGCAGCTTCTCGGTCGTAAATATTACCGTATCAGCCTGATTTTTAATGTCTATCTGCTCCTTTTTCTTCT
Source organism: Candidatus Parcubacteria bacterium (assembly GCA_023137275.1). Classification (GTDB taxonomy): domain Bacteria; phylum Patescibacteriota; class Patescibacteriia; order Patescibacteriales; family UBA12075; genus JAGLNE01. The sequence goes on from JAGLPO010000004.1 coordinate 2,134, forward strand.
TATCTTCATCGGCGTGCGTTTCCGCGTCTTTTTTCATCTTTTCAATCTCGTCTTCATTCAGGCCGGAGCTGGCGGTAATGGTGATCTTTTGCTCTTTGTTAGTGGCTTTATCCAGAGCCTTAACATTAAGGATGCCGTTAGCGTCAATATCAAAAGACACCTCCACTTGCGGCACGCCGCGGGGAGACGGCGGAAGGCCGTCAAGAATAAAACGGCCAAGGGTTTTATTGTCCGTGGCCATGGGCCTTTCACCCTGGAGCACGTGGATCTCCACGCTGCTTTGGTTGTCAGCGGCGGTTGAAAATATTTGTGATTTGCTTGATGGAATAGTTGTATTTCTCTCAATTAAAGCGGTGCTTACGCCACCTAAGGTTTCAATTCCCAAACTCAAGGGCGTAACGTCAAGAAGCAACACGTCTTTAACATCGCCCTGAAGCACTCCGGCCTGCACGGCCGCGCCCAGAGCAACCACCTCGTCCGGATTAACCCCGAGATGCGGTTCTTTATTAAAAAATTCCTTAACTTTTTGTTGAACCAAAGGCATGCGGGTCATACCGCCGACCATAATTACTTCTTCAATATCTTTAGTCTCAAACCCGGCATCTTTCAAGGCCTTGCGGCAGGGTTCCAGAGTTTTATCAACCAAATTGCCCACCAGTTCTTCCAGTTTAGCCCGAGTCATTTTCATTACCAGATGCTTAGGGCCGCTTGCGTCAGTGGTGATAAAAGGCTGATTAATCTCGGTTTCTTTGGTGGTGCTTAATTCAATTTTGGCTTTCTCAGCCGCTTCTTTAATGCGCTGAAGCGCCAAAGTGTCATTACCAAGCTCAAGCCCCTGATCCTTTTTAAATTCGTCCAATATCCAATTAATAATATGCTGGTCAAAATCTTCACCGCCCAGGTGGGTGTCGCCGTTAGTGGACTTAACTTCTACTGTGTCTTCGCTCACGTCCAAAATGGAAATATCAAAAGTTCCGCCGCCCAAATCATAAACCGCTATCTGCTGGCCTTTTTTCTTTTCAAAACCATAAGCCAAAGCGGCCGCGGTTGGTTCGTTAATGATCCGCTTAACTTCCAGACCGGCGATCTTGCCCGCGTCTTTGGTGGCCTGGCGCTGGGAATCGTTAAAATAAGCCGGCACGGTTATTACCGCCTCCTTGATCTCTTCACCCAATTTTGCTTCGGCATCAGCCTTAAGCTTAGAGAGGATCATGGCTGACACTTCCTGCGGAGTATATTCTTTATCGTTTAATTTAACTTTTACGCCTTCTCCGGATTGAATGATCTTAAAAGGAGAATTTTTTAAGTCGCGCTGGACTTCTTCATCGTTAAAACGCCGGCCGATCAAACGCTTGGCCGCGAACACGGTATTTTCCGGATTAGTAACCGCTTGCCGTTTGGCGGTTTGGCCCACCAAGCGTTCGCCGTTTTTGCTAATAGCCACAATTGAGGGAGTAGTTCTGTTTCCCTCTGCGTTTTCCAAAATTTTGGGCTTGCCGCCCTCAATGATCGCCATAGCACTGTTAGTTGTGCCTAAATCTATTCCTAATATTTTACTCATATTTTACTAGACAACAGACAGCAGACGACAGACAGCAGAAACTGATCTGAACATCTGTACTGTTTAATATTATTTTATTACTTTATTATTTTTAATTATTTATTACTTTATTTTTATAGTTTTTATCATTTCTTTATAGCTCTCAATTGGGAGCATGCCGAAATCCTGATTAAGAAAAGCCAGGCCGATAAATTCATCATTCAGCGTATTAAATACCACTGCAGCATTCTCGCCAATATCAATTGGCAGCCCGTCCGCTTTTGGATCAATCACAAAGCTGTTTCGGTCTATGAGAAGCGCTTCGCCGTTAACAAATTCAATCACTTCAACCGGATTTATTTCCATTTCTCTTTCTCCCGGACCAAGCCAATAATAATTTCGCTGTTTTTTATTAAATCCCAATGTATCAATTACCGCCAAAGTCGCGGTAGCCTGGCTAAGCGGCAATTCAAAGCCAACGCTTACACCGCCGAAAATCAGCTTGTCATTATCAGTAAATGTGCCCAGATATTTGGTGCCGCTGGCAATCTCGGTCCTGGTAATGGTTATTTCTCCAAACAAAGCCGGATAAGTAAAAGCCAGGCCTAATTCTTCATCAATAAAATCTATTTTCGCTTTATCTAAAAGCTCAACACGCCTGGCCAATTCCTGCGACTTTTCTTTTAGCTCAACATTCTCGGTCTCAACTCCGGTTAATTTGCTCTTCAGGTTTGCCAATCGTTCCTCAAAACTCATCTTGGTTTCCAGCGCCTCTTTTCTGGCATCTGTAATAATTTTTGTCCCGCTGCTTTTTTGCCAGGCGTAAATCCCTCCACCCACAATTAATGAGGTAATAAAAATTGAGATCAATAACGATATTAATCCTTTGCTTTCACTTTTACCTGCTTTTTTCACTATTTTCTTACCAGAGGCTTTTTTGCGAACCGCCTTTTTTAAAACCGGCTTTTTTGCCAAGGCTTTCCTCTGAACCGGTTTTTTTAAAACCGCTTTTCTAACAGGAGTTTTATTTAAGCCACCGCTCTCCTCATCTTCATTATTAACAGATACTTTCACCATTTTATTTATTTTAATTATTTAGTATAAACATTACTTTACTCACCTTACGCACTAAATATTTTTACCTTAGAAAAAGTTATAA
>JAGLPO010000040.1 GCA_023137275.1 Candidatus Parcubacteria bacterium
TTACATTTATTATAACTTTTTCTAAGGTAAAATATTTAGCGCGTAAGGTGAGTAGATAATTAGTACTGTAATAATAAATGAATGATAAATTTTTTAAATAATACAAAACCCAATAAAAAGATTTTTTTAAATATTATTTTGTTTGTAATCTGCGGAATATTATTGATATCTGTTACGAAAGGAATGGAGGGGAGCCCTAGTGTTAATGAGTTTACTAGAAATGAATGGCGTGATGGAGGCCCTTTTGAATTATCTCCAGAAAGAGGCCGCTGGGGGTTGACGTACGCGTTTACGGAACTTGGAACTTATAAATTTCCGATTGACTTAGGACGTTCAATTACTCCTGACCTGGCTATTAATAGTAAAAAAGAGTTTGTTTCACTTTTTGCGCCAGGTGTGTCAGTACTGGCAATGCCTTTTTATTATATAGGAAAAATATTTGGGCATAGTCAATTTGGCACATTCTTAATGGTTGCTTTGTTTGCCCTGCTAAATGCTTACCTAATATACTTAATTGCCCAAAAATTAGGCTTGTCACACACAGCTTCCTGGCTTAGTATATTAACTTTTTTGTTTGCTACCACTGCTTTGCCATATGCAACATCATTATATCAACATCATATAACTACTTTTTTGATTCTCTTGTCTTTGTTCCTCTTAATTAGAAAAACAACTTACTTACATTTATTCGTGCTTTGGTTTATGCTCGCTTTAAGTATTAGCATTGATAATCCAAATTTTTTCATACTTTTTCCAGTAGGAATTTGGACAATAATTAAGACATTCAATTTATTTTTTAATAATGAATTAAAAAAAGTTACTATAAATATAGATTTCAAAAAAATAATAGCTATTACAGGCGTCATTATTCCGATTGTATTATTTGGCATATACAATAATATAGCTAATGGTTCTTACAAGCAATTGTCAGGAACTTTGCCTAGCGTAAAATGGATAACGGATGAAGGAAAAATTATTAATTATTTTAATGAAATACAAGAGGATACCACAGTGGAAGAAAAAAAAGCACTTTCATTTTTTGCTACCAGAAACATGATCAATGGCGTTTATACGCTAGTATTAAGTCCTGACAGAGGTTTTCTTTTGTATTCTCCAATAGTTGTATTTGGATTTTGGGGTTTGTTTTATGTTTATAGAAGGAATAAAGCAGTTGGAAATTATATTTTATCAATAGTGGGCGTTGTTTTTATATTATATTCAATGTGGGGCGATCCTTATGGTGGATGGGCATTTGGTCCAAGGTATCTTATTCCGGCGTTTGCCCTGCTTTCACTTGCATCTGGTTTTTGGATTGATAAATATGGAAAAAAATCAATCTGGGTAATATTTTGGCTAATTATTTTTTTATATTCTTGCAGTGTGAATTCACTTGGGGCGCTAACCAGCAGTATGAATCCGCCAAGAACTGAAATTATAATATTAACCGAAGCTACCGGTAAAATCGAAGAATTTACGTATATAAGAAATTATAATTGGTTAAAGGAAAAAGGCGTAAAGTCATTTGTGTATAATAAAAATTTGAGTGAAAGAGTGTCTCCTTTCACGTATTGGATATTAGTGACGTCAATTATTTATATAATTACTTTGTTCTTTAGCGCGCGCCTATTAATAAAAAAGAAAAATGATAAAGGAGTTTAGTTATAAAAAATTTCATAGTATTATAAAAAATGAAAAATACGTTGTGTATTTTATTCTATTTTTGTTATCGGCAATTTCTATAATATGTTTTATATATTATTATAAAAATGGCCTAGTCTGGACCTATAATGACGCTAAATCACATTTGAATATTGGCCGAAGGGTAGTCGACGGCTTACGGCCAGGCCTTGCTCAGCTTGGGAGTGTTTGGCTTCCATTGCTACATCTACTTATGACATTAACAATCTGGAATGATTTTATGTGGTATAGTGGTTTGGCCGGAGCAATATGGTCAATGTTTTCTTTCGTCGGCACGGGGATGTTAATATATTTTTATTTAAAAGAATTAAATGTTGGCATGGGCGGTAGATTACTTGGGGTCTTATTGTTTGCCGCAAATCTAAATATAATATATTTACAGTCAACTGCTATGACTGAATCCGTCCTATTATTCCTGCTGACTGCCGGTGCTTATTATTTTTTATTATGGCTAAAAAGAGAAAAATTATACTATCTTATAGCGACTTCTTTTTTTATAATGCTATCAACTTTAGTTAGATATGACGGATGGTTTATGTTGGCGCTAGTCGGTTTTATTCTTGCGGTATATTCATGGTATAAATTTGGGTTTAAAAAGGCTGAAGGGTTAACAGTTTTATTTTTTACATTCGGTGGATTTGGTATATTGATTTGGTTTGCTTGGAATTATTTAATTTTTGGTGATCCGCTATATTTTATTTTTGGACCATACTCAGCCCATGCCCAGCAAGAAAGCTTTGCTTCTGCCGGTCTTTTGCAAACAAAGTATAATATTTGGCTCTCGCTCTACTCTTATTTTCTAGCCATGATATATAATGTGGGAATATTAACGCTGTTATTGGGAGTTTATAGCACTGTTAGTTTTTGGATAAAAAAGAACGATCCTAGGTATAAAATTGCGATTTTAGTTTTATTCTCTCCTTTCTTTTTTAATGTGATCGCTCTTTTTTTAGGACATTCAATTTTGTTTATACCAGAATACATAAATGATACCTGGTTTAATGTCCGTTACGGTGTTATGGTCTTGCCGGCAATTGTAATAATGGTGGCGTGTTTGGTTGATAGATTAAAAAAAGCTCAAATTGTAATAGTATTATTAATAATTTTTGTAATAATTATTTCCTTGCTAAGCAATGATTCGGTGGTAATTGAAGACGGAAAAGTGGGAATTAGTCATAAGGATATCAGTCTAATAAGCCAAGCTTTACACGAGCAAGCTGTTAACGAGAAAGGTTATGTTTTAATTGCAGTAGCCGCAAATGATACAATTGCTTTTTCAGCACATTTGCCAATGGACCAGTATATTCACGAAGGGACTGATAGGTATTTTATAGAAGCTTTGAATAACCCTACAAAATGGGCAAGATGGATTGTTATGGATGAATATAATGAATATGATCTAATATGGAAAACTATGAATGAAAAACAAGAATTTAAAGATTGTTATTACAGGTATGGCAAGTATCCGCATGCTTCACTTTTTACCATAAAAGATGAATGTTTTAATAATTTAATTCTTGAGCCAATATATGAATAATATGATGCGGCGCAGTGGACGGCAGACGACAGACGGCAGACGATAGACAGCAGACAGCAGACAGCAGACGACAGACAATAGATAACAGAATATATATTATGGTTAAATATTTTTATAAAATTTTAGTTATTTCCTGTATTTGTTTGCTGATTTTTATAGTCGCGATGTTTTTGTATTTGTTTTATGTCTCAGAAAATGATTTTGAGTTGAAAGAGCTGGTTGGAGAAACGAGGTTCTGGGAAGCGCAGAGTATTGACACTATGAAGTATTCGCGGGATCTGGCTCGGGAAAAGCAGGGGAACCAGGCTTTTTTAACGGTTATTGATAAGCAGGTTGGAAATATCGCGCAAACAGGGGCTACCCATGTGGCAATCTGCACGCCTTATGACAAGGAGTTTACGTTGTTTCTTAAAAACTGGGTAGCGGCTGCCAGAAAGCATGATCTAAATGTTTGGTTTAGGGGTAATTTTTCCGGTTGGGAACAATGGTTTGAGTATCCGCAAATCAGTCCGGAAATACATATCAGAAAAACAGAAGATTTTATAATAACTAATCCTGATTTGTTTGCGGATGGTGATATTTTTTCTTCTTGTCCGGAATGTGAGAACGGGGGGCCGGGCGACCCGCGCGCCACCGGCGACACCAAAGGCTTTAGAGATTTTTTAATTAAAGAGAATAATATTGCAGAAGAAGCGTTTAAGAAAATTAACAAGCAAGTCGCTACTAATTATTTCTCCATGAACGGGGATGTGGCCAGACTGATAATGGACAAAGACACTACCAGAGAATTAGGCAACATTATAACAATAGACCATTATGTGGCTACAGCAAAGAAGCTGGCCAGCGATATTAATGAAATCGCGCAAGCCGGCAACGGCAAAGTAGTGCTTGGCGAGATGGGCAGCCCGATCCCGGATATTCATGGCCATCAGACCGAAAGCGAGCAGGCTGAGTGGCTGAATGAGGCGCTGGAGAGATTGAGCAAAATTGATAATTTAGTCGGTATTAATTACTGGACCGGTGTTGGCGGCAGCACCAGGCTCTGGAATGATGATGGAAGCGCCAGGGAGGCGGCAGCCGTCCTGGCTAAGTATTTTCAGCCTAAGCAAATCCATGGCCGTGTTGTTGATGAACTGGGACGGCCAATAGAAAACGCAAGTATTTTATTGGCTGACAAAATAATTATGAGTGACGCGCGCGGAGCTTTTTATACTCTTGCTGTTGTTGAAAAAAATGATAAAATAAAAGTGACCGTTCCCGGCTATGATAATAAGACTATTAACTTTAATGATGATTTACTTAATATTAGCTTGAATAAAATAAATAAAGGCATAATTTATAGAGCATTATTGTATTTAAAATCAGCCCTTTAATAAGGCATAGGAGGTTTGGCCATGAATAAAAATACAGCTTTACTTATCGTGTTTGTTATATTCACTTTACTTATGTTAATAGGAAAAAAATATTTTGGCATAACTAGCTAATGCCAAAAATAAAAAGCCGTTTCGCCTGTATAAAAGCGAAACGGTATTTTTTTTGCGATAGCCGCATTATTTAGATTATTTGGCGATTGGCCAAATAATAGCGAGCACCATAACTGCCAGTGGACCCAAGCTAATAACAAGTTTTCGGATTTTGCCAAAGCTTGTTATGGAATTTAAAAATAGATAAGCAAAGAAAAAAGCAACGGCTGTCCAAATGGCGGAAATTATTTTAACTTCCGTTATTGGATGAAAAAACAAAATTATTAACGGAGCCATATAGCTCCATACAAAAGTAGTTGAAACCATGACAATTAGTTTTGTCTTCATTGTTTTTCCTCCTTTTCTCCTTTTAGTGGTTTATCTAGCATCATTTTAGAATTCCGCTAGATGAAAGTGCTGGATTTAATATAATGTTACCACAAATATTGATTTATGTCAAGTGTATTTGTCAATATGGCAAATCATTGTGTAAATCATTGGAAAAAATTGTTTAAAGTGGTATAATGGTTTATAATAAATTAAAATTTATAAAATAACTAAAAATTTATGAAAAAACTTTTATTTTTATTGATTTTGGCGGTTGTTTTGACGCTGGCTGCCGGGGCGGTGGTGGTTGCCTCGGAAAAGGCGCAAAAAGACGAAATCAGGGTTTTTAACAATCTTGAAAAAAATAAAAACGCAAATGGCCCTAAATTTGTTCAAGACGAGATAATCGTTAAATTTAAGAATGACAACAAGCCATTTAGGGTTTTGAAAGTTCCTTATGGCCAGGTAAAAGAAAAGGTTAAAGAATACAAAGATAAAAAAGAAGTAGAATTTGTTGAACCGAATTATATTGCTAAAAGCTATATAGCTCCTAATGATCCGTTATATCCTTATCAATGGCATTTTGACAACATTAATATGGAAGCAGCCTGGGATTTGGCCAGCGGAACCGGAATAACTGTTGCTGTGATTGATACTGGAATTACTCAGGGTCCGGATTTAGCTAATACTTGTTTTGAGGGTGGTTATGATTTTGTAAATGGTGATGGCGACGCTAGTGATGACAATGCTCACGGTACGCATGTGGCCGGAACAATTGCTCAGCGCACTAACAACGGTGTGGGCGTTGCCGGCGTTGCCTATAACGCTTGTTTAATGCCAATCAAGGTTTTAGATTCAGGCGGTTCCGGAACTTATGCTGATATTATCGCCGGTATTTATTATGCCGCTGATAATGGCGCTCACGTTATAAATATGAGTTTAGGAGGATCTTATGATTCGTATCTCATGGAGGAAGCTGTTGATTATGCTTATAATAAAGACGTTGTGATAGTGGCAGCTGCAGGAAATGACTACAGACAAAAGATTGGATATCCGGCCAGCTATAAGAATGTAATAGCTGTAGGAGCAACCAGGTTTGATGATACTAAGGCAGCTTATTCCAATTATGGCAGGGATTTAGACATTGTAGCTCCTGGCGGAGATATGAACGTTGATCAAAATGGAGATGGATATGGTGATGGAATTTTGCAAAACACTTTTGATCCAGACACAGGCGATTTTGGTTATTGGTTTTTTAATGGAACATCAATGGCATCCCCTCATGTAGCTGGAGTAGCTGCTTTGATCCTTTCTCTTGATCCAAATTTAAGACCAATAGAGGTTCGCTCTATTTTAGAATCAAGTGCCTTAGACTTGGGAGCAACTGGCTGGGATAGGTATTATGGACACGGCCTTCTTGATGCTGAAGAGGCTTTGAATATGGTTAATAGCTCTCCAGATCCAGATCCAGAACCAGAACCAGAGTCTTATTGCGGTGATGGAGTATGCAATCGGCCAGAGGAAAGGAAAAAAACTTGCCCCGAAGACTGCGCGTAAGTAATTAATACTTTTCAGCAATAAATAAAAAAAGCTCTAAGTCTTTAAATATCTTAGAGCTTTTTTGTCAGGAGTAAAATTTGCAAAAATCAGAAACGAAATTTTGATCACCCGGTTTTTTTATTTTATTTCCGTATTTTTAATAAGAATGTTATAATGAATTTAATATTTTATTTTATTTTTTTAAAAAAATTATGCAAAAAAAATTTTTAGTTTTTTTGGTGTTGTTCGCGTTTGTCTTTACTTTAATTTTTAATTTGCAAAGCTCAAGCGCTTCCCCTGGTTTAGCGTTTAGAAAAGTTAAAAACGTTAAAATTCATCCCAAACAGTTTTTACCCGGGGAATCCGCGGTTAAAGGCAGGCCAAATGACGGCCCTCCGGGACTGGACAAGCCGGATGACGGCGATAGCGCTGTTGTCCGTTATACAACAGGCTCTCTAGGCTCTCCGCTGGCAAATAACGCGAATAAATACGCGATTGTGGTCGGTATTTGCGATTATGCCGACACTTACGAGGGCGACCCATATTATTACGCGAAAGATATTTGCCTTTCTGACGGCGACGCGAAAAATATGAATGAGGCCTTGGTAAATATTTACGGATATGATGAGAAAAATATTATTCTTTTGCGCGACAGCGATGCCACATCAACAGGCATAGTAAACGCTATAAATAAAATTAGCGGCTTGGAAAAAGCAGGGGATGAAGTAGTCTTTTTTTATAGCGGACATGGAGTAACCGGTGAAATTCAAGGAAGCGGCGAGGATGTGGATGAGGGTATTTTCGTACATGACAGATTGGTAATCTGGGATGATGATTTGCGGGATTTGTTTTTTGAGTTTGACACTGATAGGATAATTTTTATTTTTGATACTTGCAAGGCCGGCGGAATGGATGACCTTGATATAGCGGGAAGCAACCGCGTTTTAGCAATGGCAACAGACGAAACCGGGAATGCGGGCGTGTATTCAACCGGCGAGAACGGCGAGGGTTTATTCAGCCATTGGTTTGTTAAAAGCGGAATTCTTGACGGCCGGGCTGATTTTGTTGATCATGACAATGACCGCAAGGCCAAAGATGTAACAATTGAAGAAGCTTTTGATTACGCGAGCAAAAAGACGCGTACCAGAAATCCTCAAATGATTGATAATTTTGCTAATGATCTGTGGCTTGGCTATTAATTGTTTTAATTTTAGTTTTATTTGTCGGCCAAAAAGTGTACACCCAGGTGTACACTTTTTGTTTTGCTTTTACCCGCCTGCCACGGTATGGCATTTCGGGCAGGTAATTTCTTTATACTTTCTTTATAAAGATTTTATGTTTTCTTTATGATTTCTTTATAAAAATGGGGATAGTTAGTGGATAATTTTTTTTAATTTTTTTAAAATAATTTTTTAATAAATAAGATTTTTATGATTTGCCAGAATATGCCATAATTTTGCTTTAAATTAGCCGATATTTTACTACAAAATTTATTGTTAGTTGCTAGTATGTCTGTTACATTTAAGTATGGAATTGTGCTATAATAATTATAAGATTGAGCATAAGATTATTTGCCTAAAAATTATTTTTTTTGGAATATAATAAAAATATAACCCTTTTTAATATTACAAGGTTATTTTTATAATTTGTATGAAAATTTTTTTAAGTTGTAGTTTTGATGAAGAAAGAGATAAAAAAGTAGCTGAACAACTACGGGAATTTATTTCAAAAACGATTCCTGGTTTTATTTTAAAAAAGAAAAGGCCGGCAGTTGATATTCCTTGGCTTGAAATTAAACGCACAATAAATAAATGTCAAGGCGCTATTGTTATTTTAACCAAACATGCGAGAGCCTTTGTCCCTGTTAAAGATGAATATGTGTATATTGGAAAAAGTATTGACTTTAATCAAAAAGATGAGAACGAATGGAAAGATGATGAATGGAGGACAAAAGGATGGCTTTTAACAGAGGCCGCTTATTGTTTGGGGCAAAATAAAAATGTGGCTATTTTTCGTGAGCAAGGTGTTAAACAATTAGGTATTTTTGAGGCTCCTGAGTATCAGCCGTTTAGTAGAGACAAAAACGGTAATTTAAAATTAAATAAAAAAGACACAGCGCATTATCTTAAGTCTGTGTTTCAGCCGTATACAGAAGACCATGATAATTATTATATAAGCTCACGTGAGAGTTCTGTATCGATAAAAAAAGATGGCTTTAGTGAATCCGGGGATATCTTTAAAGCATGTATAGTCCCTGATAAAAAGGAAAATATTATAAAACATGAATTTTCGCTGCCTCGTGATTATAAAAATAAATTTTCTTTTAATGAAATGATGGATAATCATAATAAAGAAATTCGAACAGATAATCCATCTTTTTTCTGTAGATTAATTGATAGTAATGTAAGTAGCGGTAAAGTAACGATGACTCCAGAGTCATGTAAAAATAGTACTAATCAACAAACAAAAAATTTTAGATTAGTTTTTTCTCCTAAACTTACTTCCGGAGATTCAGTTGTATATGCGTGGGGCTGGACGTGTCCGCAATCTTATGTTATAACCAAAGAACATGCAAAAGAAAGAAAAAATGGTTTTCCCAAAGAAATTTGTGGGATTATTAAAGGTTTTGATGATTATTTCGCAGTTGAGAGTAATAGGCCAACATCAAGATTATTGCTAAAAGTTTATTTTGAAGAAGGTTATCCCTTATTAGGTGTTCCTGAAATACGAATAACAAATAGTCAGGGTAGTTTAATTGATGATCATAAAATTAAAGGCGCTAATACATTTCCTCGCAAAGTAAATGAGCCGAATGGTGTAGAATTCCAAAAAGAATGGGAAGATGGACAAGTTAAACAGCATGTGACATATTTTGTTTGTTGGAAAATAAAAAATTCTAAAAGATCAAATAATTTAACAAAATCTAAATAGAAAGGTGGTGAAATATGAAAAATATAATTAAAAGTGAGGGTAGTTGTTCTGATTAAATAAGTCTGACCCCAGAAAGCAGGTTTTATTGTAAAAAAGAAATGAATATGTACATCAGAATCTGTTAAAAATCGCGCATTAGCGTGGTTTTTGATTTGACGATTTTATAATCTCTTTATACATTCTTTATAAAGATTTTATGTTTTCTTTATGATTTCTTTATAAAAATGGGGATAGTTAGTGGATAAATTTTTTAAAATAATTTAAATAATTTTAATACACAGAATTTTTATGATTTCTAAAAATACGTCATAATTTTGCTTTAAAATTAGCTATTTTTTTAGTTTTTTTTAATTGACAAATTTGGTTTAATATGTTTAGATTATATTGGGATTAATTTTTAATGATAGAGTTTTTGGACTCTATTTTTTTATGAGTAAAAAGAACAAATTAAAACAGATTAGTGTTATTGGCCTGGGTTATGTCGGCTTGCCGTTAGCGCTTTTAGTCGATATAAAAGGCTACAGCGTAGTTGGGATAGACATTGACACTAAGAAAATAGAGCTTATCAAAAAGAGAATATCTCCATTTGAAGATAAGGCAATAAGTAAGCAATTAAAACAAAGCAGGATAGAAGTTACAGACGATTTTAGCCGATTAAAAGATTCTTCAATTGTTATTATTTGCGTACCCACGCCGGTGTATAAAAATCATATGCCGAATTTAGAGTTGGTGAAAAGCGCTTCAGAGAAAGTCGGTGAACATTTAAAAAAGGGTCAGCTTGTTATTCTGGAATCAACCGTAAACCCCGGAGTGTCAGAAGGAATAGTGCAACCCATTCTTGAGCGTACTTCCGGGCTTAAATCCGGTAAGGATTTTTATTTGGCGCATTGCCCGGAACGCATTAATCCTGGGGATGAGAAGTGGAACGTACGTAATATAGACCGGGTCGTAGGCGCTTTAAGCGATAAGGGATTAAAGATTGCCGTAAATTTTTACAGATCTATTATTGATGGAGATATTAAATCAATGAAGTCTATCAAGGAAGCGGAGGCAGTTAAAGTGGTTGAGAATTCTTTTCGTGACATTAATATTGCTTTTGTAAATGAATTGGCTATGTCTTTTGAAAAATTGGGGATAGATGTGGTAAATGTAATTGAGGGAGCGGCCACTAAGCCGTTTGCCTTTATGCCTCATTTTCCGGGCTGCGGTGTTGGCGGCCATTGTATACCGGTTGATCCGTATTATTTGATTGAGTATGCCAAGAAAAAAGGTTTTATTCATGATTTTCTTGCCTTGGCCAGACGCATTAATAGTCAAATGCCGGAATACGCGGTTGAACAAGTCGTGAAAGGCTTGAATGAAAAAAAGAAATCAATTAATGGCGCCAAGGTCGCGGTTCTTGGTTTGTCCTATAAGCCTGATATTGGCGACTACAGAGAAAGCCCGTCGTTTGAAATAATTAAGCTATTAAAGAGTTATGGAGCCAAGGTGGCTAGTTATGATCCGTTTGTGCTGGAAAAGTCGTCGGTTAAATCATTAAAAGAAGCGCTTAAAGGCGCTGAGGCTGTCGTGGTTGCTACCGGCCATGCTAAATTTAAAAAGATAAGTCCTAAAATATATATTAAAAACGGCGTTAAGGTTGTGGTTGATGGCCGCAATTGTTTGAATAAAGAAAAATTTCAAAAAGCAGGGTTGGTGTATAAAGGGATTGGGAGATAAAATATGATTAAAGATAAGAGTATATACAAAAATAAAGGTTATAAGCATAAAATAGTAATTTATTTTATTGTTTTTGCTTTGTTAATTATATTTTTTGGTAAGGCGTTTTTTGTTGAGTCTGATTATTTTTTGTTATATTTATATGGAGCTACTGTTACTTTTGTTCCTTTGGTTACTTTTTTGTTAAAAAAAGGGGGTGGGTTAACTATTCTTTGCGCATTTAACGCTTTATTCAAAAATATTAAAATAAAAAATCTGATAAAGAACTATTTCATAAGAAATAGCTTTTTATCAGATTTTTTTGTTGAACCAAAACAAAAACAAAAATACAAAATTTTTTATTTTAATTATTTTTTACCAATCATTATAATATTTTAAGAGATGAGAACTATGTGTCCTTTGACGCAGGGAGATGTCTACAGTATATATGGCGATATTTAATAAAATAAATTTTTTTTTAAAAATTCATAGTATTAATTCATGGGTAGTTTTTTATATTTTGGTATATATAGTATTAATTATTAAGTTGATTACAATTACACAAATTGATACAGGATTTTTTTTTAAAACTTATAGCATTGTGGTGTCGCTATATATTTTGAGTCGTTTTATTATATCTTATTTTTACGACCATAAACATCCAAAATATAATATAGATTATGAACCAACAGTTGCATTTGGTATTCCTTCAAAAAACGAAGGAGAAAATATTCGCGAAACAATTTTAAGAATTGCAAATACTGATTATCCAGTAGATAAATTTGAAATTATAGCTGTAAATGATGGCTCAGATGATAATACTTTACAGGAAATGCTTAAAGCCAAAGAAATTGCTAAAAAAAATAAAAAAGTTTTAGTAAAAGTAATAAATTGGAAAAAAAATAGAGGGAAACGTGATGGTATGGCTGAATGCGTACGTCAATCAAATAGTGAAGTGATAATTTTTATAGATTCAGATAGTTTTGTTGAGCCCAATACAACAAAAGAATTAATTAAATATTTTTCAGATAAAAATGTAGCTGCTGTTGCGGGGCATGCGTATGTAGCAAATGCAAATATTAATTGGCTTACTAAAATGCAGGACGTAAGATATTATGTAGCCTTTAAGGCATACAAAGGTGCTGAGGCAATTTTTGGGGCAGTTACTTGCTGTTCTGGGTGTTGCTCTGCTTATAGAACAAAATATGTTAGAGATGTTATGAATGATTGGTTGAGCCAATATTTTTTGGGGGTTCGTTGCACTTATGGCGATGACAGAAGTTTAACAAATTTTATATTAAGAAAAGGATATATAACATTATATAGTCCTTCTGCCGCATCACATACATTTGTGCCAAGTACATTAGCACAATTTATGAAGCAACAATTGCGTTGGAAAAAATCATGGATACGCGAAAGTCTTATAGCGGCTACATTTATATGGAAACGGCATCCAATTATGAGCACATCTTACTTGTTGGGAGTCGCGTTAACTCTATTAGCTCCTGTTGTGGTTATTCGTACCATGATTTGGTTTCCATTTAATACTGGCGAGTTTCCTTATTTTTACTTAATTGGTTTACTGTTAATGGCTACTATTTATGGCATGTACTATTATGCTTATAAAAAAAATAATAATTGGATTTATGGTGTAATTTTTTCTCTTTTTTATACATTGATTTTAATTTGGCAACTACCTTACGCAATTATTACGATAAGGGATACGCGTTGGGGAACAAGATAATTTTTAATTTTTTTATTATGAAATTTAATAAACAAAAAAAAGCAATTTTTTTATTGATGTTATCATGTTTAATTACTGGTTTTTTAATATTTGTATACCAATATTATTGGGGAACATTTTTTTGTATTAAAGGCTCTCAATTTCACAAAGATTCTATATTAAAAAAAGATATAGTTACTAAACAACAAACCATTATTAATCCATCAGGAACTATATATTATTTTAGAGATAATTTTAGTACATATGTTGAAAATTCTAAATCCTTGGAATCATTTGAGAAATTAAATAATATAGAATACGCGGATGATACTGATAGCTTAGCTCTCAGTAAAAATAGTTACAACGGAAATTATTCTTTATTGATAAAAGTAAACGAAGAAACATCTAAAAATAATAAGAACATTACTATTGAAAAAAATTTTGATCAGCCAATTGACCTCAGCAGATGGTCTGATTTTGGTTTTTTTACTGCTTGGCTAGATATTGAAGATAGAAAAGGTTTATTAGGTATAAAATTAGTAATCGGAGATAGTAATAATGATCATAGAGAATTTAAAGAATTACCAAATTTGCAATTAGATGTTCCCGATTCCTTTGATAATGATGATGTATTCCCAAACATAGAATATCCAGAGAGAGAATCGCCAGTAGATGAATGGACTGATTTTAACTTACGACAAGGGTGGAATTTTTTGTTATGGAGATCTGAAAAAGGTTATTTTAAGGATAGTGGTATTTTAGATATGAGCAAGATTAGTTGGTTTAAAATTATTTTTAGAATAAGTAATGAGTTTAGGGAACAAGAAATATTGATTGATGATTTTCGCGTACAAGACGGTCTTCAAAAACAAAAAAATGCGCTTAACGGAGTATGGTATCCGCCTCATGGCAGACCTCAGTACGGAATTTTTGATGTTGACAAATATTCTGGCGAAAATTATAAATTAAAATTGTTAAATGTTCGGCAGACGCAATATCCGAGCAATGGTGATCATGGTCGTATGATTTTACGGCACAAAACACCATTAAATTTTACCATGAGGACAAGATTTATGTTAACAAATTATAATAAAACAAATAACGTAAATACTTGGTTTCGAATGATGTATGATTTTGATCCTGTTTGGGATCCTGGACATGATTGGTTTGGTGTATATATATCTTTTGAGTGGAAAAAATTTGGTTTAATAACCGTAAAGCCAATAGAGCGTTTTTTTATTCAAGAACAAGAACCAAAAAAAGAAAATATTTTTGAATCCAGTATAAACTTTAATCCACGTGAAAATATTTTGTATGAACTGCATTTAACTGTCATAGGGCAGAAAGCTAAGGCAACAATATACGAAGTAAGAAACGATAATTTAATAATCAAGGGCGAAGTTGAATATGAATTTACAAGATTGAGACATAAAAGTGATAAAAGATACCCATTTGCATTAGAAATTACTGGAGATGTAAAAACTATTATAAATGAAGTTGAAATTATAGAATTATGAAAGCGTATAAAAGAAAAATGAGAAAAAGAGTATTATATATGATAATCCTAATTGCGATTCAGGCTTTTTTGTATATGCTTATTATGATAATCGAGATTATATTTCACAGTTAAATTGGAGTAGTATAAAAAAAATTTATTACCCTATTTTTAAATTTAAAAATAATAATATTACATATAGTTCTGAAAAAATTATAAATGGGACAATTCCCATTTTACTTTATCATGGAATTGTTAATAGGTCTGATGGCTCCAATACTTTAGTAGAAGATTTTAGAGATCAAATGATTGCTTTAAAAAAAGCAGGGTATCAAACAATAACCTTGAAAGAATATCGCGATTTTATAGACGGGAAAAAAGAATTACCACAAAAATCTTTTCTCTTAACTTTTGATGATGGCAGAAAAGATAGTTATTATCCCGTTGATCCTATTTTGAAAGCGTTGGATTATAAAGCGGTTATGTTTGTAATCACTGACACTTTTACACTAAAAAATAGTAATTATTATCTTTCAGTTAAAGAATTAAAGAAAATGATAAAATCTGGACGCTGGAAAATACAATCGCATACTAAAAGCGGACAAGCCATGATAGATGTTGACGTTGACGGAAGAAAAGGAAAATTTTTTGCTAATAAATTATGGTTAAAAGATGAACAAAGATTAGAAACGGATGAAGAATTTGAAAAAAGAATAAATGATGATTTTGTGACAGCCAAAGAAACGATAGAAAAAGAGTTTGGTATTAATGTGTACGGTCTGGCTTATCCTTATGGAGATTATGGACAAGAATCTCTTAATTATAAAGACGCTGAAAATATTGTTCCTAAAATCGCCAAATTGTATTATCCCGTAGCCTTTTATCAAGTAAATTTTAATAAAAATTTTATTGGAAATTATACAGATCAGGATATTCATTTTTCAAAAAGAATTAGCGTTAAGCCGAATTGGAAACCGAATGAATTATTAAAAATTTTAGAAGTAGGGGAAATAAAAGAACTGCCTTTTGAGGATACATTTGGTAATTACACAGGTTGGAAGAAAAATTACGGAAATTTTGAGTATGCAAATAATAAAATGCTTTTAAATTCCAAGGAGGCGTCTACTGGGAATTTTGTATTTTTAGATGGAACTAAATCATGGCAAGATTATGCTTTTGAAGCTGATCTAAATTGGCAAAAAGGAAGCAATATTTTTCTTTTAGCAAGGTATAATGATGAATTAAATAATGTAATGTGTAATATATCTGATAAGTATATTAAAATTGAAAGTAAGATTGATGGCGAAAAAATAATTTTAAAAGAAATAAAACGAAATTTAGATATTTCAAAAGATAGTTTTAAGGCAGGTATTAAAGTTAACGGAAACAGGGTAGAGTGTTCGTTGGATAATAAAATTATTGCCTATTCAGATGAATTAAGCAATATCTTAATTAGCGGAGGAATCGGATTTAAAACATGGGACGAAGAAAAAGGTAATAGTGAGCTAATAGTTAAACATGTAAGAGTAGATGAAGAATGGAACAACACAAATCAAGTTATAGTAATTGACCCTAGCGCGCCAAAAAAATTGCCATACGAAATTTCTTATTTTAATCAAGATCAGGGATGGAAAGCAACTTGGGGCACCTTGGAATATGATGATAAAAAATTAGTTTTAAAGTCAGGTGAAAAAAGTACCGGATGTTTAATTTTTTTAGAGGGATCTAAAGAATGGAAGAATTATTTTTTTGAAGCAAAGATTGATTGGCAAAAAGGGAATAATGTTTTACTCGTAGCAAAATATAAAGATGACTTAAATTATGTAACATTCAATATTTCTGATAACTATTTTCGTATTGAAGAATTTGTAAACGGAGAAAAAACAATATTGGAAGAGATTAAAGATAATATAGAATTATTAAAAAACAATTTAAATATAGGGTTTCGTGTTAACGGCAATAGATTAGAAGGCATTATTGATGATAATATGGTTATATTTATAGATAATTCTCAACAAGAAGATAAAAACGGCGGAATTGGATTTAAAATTTGGGATCCAAACTATAATAATTCAGAATTAATTGTGAAAAAGATTAGGATAGAAAAAAATGAAAAAATTAATTAGTGTTATTTTATGATTAGAATTTTACTGATATTTGCAATTTTAATTATATTGAGTGCATGCACTTTAAATATGGGCAAGCAAAATAAAGATGATAGTGCGGGTTTTGTAGATATAATTAAGTTGGCAAAAGAAAACCCGACTGTAGTTTTGACAGATTCAGATTTTAGTGACAGCTTTGATGCTGATTTAATCCTTGAAGAGACCAGGAAAATGAATGATAGTGAGGGTCTTTATTGGTGGGTAAATTCAGGAGCTTATTTTATTCAAGAAAACGGCGTTGGCAAAACATTACAGGGAGAGCTAAGGCAGGATTCAGAATGGCAAATAAAGTATAAGGATCATAACGTGAATGAAACAGATGATGGATTTCATCCGCAAAATATTTTTCGTCTCGTGACCAGAAGTAAGTGGCTTGATTACACGCAAGAAGTGGAATATAAAATAAATAAATATCACCTGAGTAAAGATGAGCACAGGAGCGCGTCAAACGGATTGCTTCTTTTTAATCGTTATCAGGATGGCGATAATTTATATTATACCGGCATAAGAGTTGACGGAGCAGCGGTTATAAAGAAAAAATATAAAGGCGAATATTATACCATGGATTATAAAACTATCATTGTGGATAGCAAATACGACAGAGAAACAAATCCGAATTTACTTCCGATAGAGGAATGGGTAAGTGTTAGGTCTGAGGTAAAAAATATTAATGATAAGCGAGTTGAAATAAAATTATATGTTAAATTACCAAATGATGTTGATTGGAATTTAGTGCTTGAGGCTATAGATGACGGCCAAGCTTTTGGCGGTGCTGCGATCACCAGTGAAGGTTTTGCCGGCGTTAGAACGGATTTTATGGATGTAGAATTTGATAATTTTAAAATTATCAAATTAGAAGAATAAAAATATGACAAAATTTATCAAAGAAAATTTATTTAATTTTATTTTAATTATTTGTGTGACAACAATAACGGTCGGCTGGTTTTATTTTCCCGAAACCGCGGAAGCTCGCAGTGGCTGTTGTTCTTGGCATGGCGGAGTTTGCGGATGTTCTTGCTGTGATGGTACTCCATTATCAGCAAAATGCGCTCCTTATTATCCGTGGTGTTCCAGAAGTTATACCCCATCTTACCCTGCATATACTGCTCCGTCTATTCCATCTTGTCCGTCCAATTCTTATTATGATTCTATTTCCAAAAGCTGTAAATGCAATTACGGCTATGTTGTTGAAAAAGATTTTTTGGGAAAAGAATCCTGCATATCAGGCAACAGTTATTGCAGTGATAAATACGGATACAATTCAAACTACAATAGCTTAAATAAAACTTGCCAATGCAATTATGGATATATAATGAACGGTGGAAAGTGCATCTCAGAAAATGAATATTGCAAAAATCTTTATGGCTATAATGCAAAATATAATATCTTAACTGATTCGTGCGAGTGTGTAAGCGGCTATGTTTTAGATAAAGATTTATTTAATGATGTTAAGTGCATTGATGGAGATGTCTATTGTCGGGATAAATATGGGTATTACTCAAGCTACAAATCATTTTCAAAAAAATGTGAATGCGATTATGGCTATGAATTAGTTAATGGCAAGTGTAAGAAAAAGCAGGAAATAAGTTATACAAACAACATTTATA
This sequence comes from Candidatus Parcubacteria bacterium, assembly GCA_023137275.1. Classification (GTDB taxonomy): domain Bacteria; phylum Patescibacteriota; class Patescibacteriia; order Patescibacteriales; family UBA12075; genus JAGLNE01. Next base: position 18,184 of record JAGLPO010000040.1, read on the forward strand.
CGCCTGACCTTTTAAATTTATCAGACAATAATAAAATTTGTGGTAATAACTCTTATTTAACAAGTGATGATAAATGCACTTGTAAATTAGGATATATCTGGGTTGATGTAAATGACTCTAAAAATTTAGATTGCGAAAAGAAAATTATTTTGCCCTCAATTACATCCATTCAAAATAATGCGCCTCATGTCCAGAACAGCGTAATTGATACTGTCGTTGAAAGAGAAAAAAAGTTATTTAGCAAAAGTGATAATAATTTGATAAAAAGATTAGAAGGTAAAATATTATTACAAGTTGAAGAGAATGGAGAGGGGTGGTATATTTATCCAAATGACAAAAAGAAATATTATCTTGGTCAGCCCGCAGACGCGTTTAGTGTAATGCGAAAATTGGGTTTAGGCGCAACGCACGAATTTATAACTAGCCATACAATATTTCCTGACCATGTTTTAGGAAAAATATTATTAGATGTAGAGCAAAATGGTGAAGCGTATTATATCTATCCAAAAGATAAAAAAGCGTATTATTTAGGCAGACCCGCAGACGCGTTTAGTGTAATGCGGAAATTAGGTTTAGGTATTACTAATAATGATGTCAGGAAGATAGATGTAGGGGAAATTAAATAACATAAAATAAAGAATAAAATTGCCCACATTTACCCACACTTTATTAACAATTTTTTCCCCTTGACATTTTTTAAATAATGATGTAATAATAATTTTATATAGTAATATAGCTTTTTTAAGAAAATAAATATTATAAAAACCTATGAAAAACCTCTCAAAATCAAGGGGGAGATTTTATAAAAAATTCGTGCAAGTTTTCAGTTTAACTGCGCTTGTGCTCAACATGTCGTTTATGGGCGTGTTTTTTATTGTCCCCGAGGCAGTGGCAACAGAGCCACAATGTACAAAAACATTAGATGAAGGATGTGGTGATTGTTATACAGATTTAATTTTAGGAGAGGAATGCGATAATGGCGAAGCTAATTGGCCAGAGGGGACCATGGATCCGGTTTGGGATTTTAATGAAGGTTATGGTGATAGAAATTATTGTTCCGATACCTGTTATATTTATCATGTGCCTGGAACTTGGTGCGGAGATGGGGAGGTTCAGGAATTAGATGAAGAATGTGAAGTTGATGAAGAATGTGATGAAGGGCAATATTGTGATGGATGTGTTTGTTATGATGAACCAGTATGTGATCCGTTGCCAGAAGATTGCACAAATCAAATTGATGACGACTGTGACTGTTTGATAGACTGTGACGATCCGGATTGTTCTGAGGATGATGCGTGTGTATGCCATGACGATGTTTATATTACAATTTATAAAGTTGAATGCAGCGATGAACAGTATTTGCCGAATTGGGGAGATGTTGAGCCGATTTTCGGCGAGCCGGACATGATTACTGCCACTACTGCCGCAGATTATATAAACACTATTAATGATGCTAATGAATCTGAAGTGTGTTGGCTTGATGACGGTTGGGAATTTCAATGGGGCGACGCCACCATGGAAAATCCAGGCAATAATATAGAATATGCAGAATATGCTAATGGTTGGAATACTGTTGGCCCTACGGTTGGCGGAGAAATTAGTTTTACAAGAGACAGTGATGCTAATCTTAAAATTCGGGAAGTAGTGCAAGACGGATATGTCCCATTCTCCGGCACTGAATCCGACGTGAGCGCGGAGATTTATTGTCATAACTATATTGAGACTTACGATAACTACGCTCATTTGGACGAATGTGATAATGAGCTTACTTGGGGAGAAACATATTATTGCGTAGCTTTTAACGCGCCAGAACCGGAAGAAACAGCCACTGGCTCAATTACCATTATAAAAAGCACCAGCCAGGAGACCGGCATTGAATTTGAATTTTTTGGTGATTTAGGTGAATTCACACTTTCTGATGGCGAAAGCACTACAACCTCTGACTTAGCTACCGGCACTTATTATATATATGAAGATAATCTGCTGCCAGATTGGGATTTAACCGACATTGATTGCGGTGATGCCATTGTAGACCAGGCTGGCGATGGTGTGCACATTACTCTTGATGAAGGCGAAAATGCAACCTGCACCTTTTATAATACACATGAAACTTCACCGATTTCTACCGGCACGATCACAATCTGCAAACAGAATGACTTGAATGGCAATGGCGAACTTGAAGAAGGCGAGCCGTTTGTTGATGGCTGGTCATTCTATATGAATGATGTTCTATATACCGAGGACGGAAATTGCGTAGTTATTGATGATGTCCTATATGGCACCTATAATGTAACCGAAGTTATGCAAGAGGGCTGGATTGCGACCGGCAAGACAGGCTCTTCTACGGGAAATGGCGTTTTTGAAAGCGACGGCTCTATTACTGTGACAGTAGGAAATTCAAATCCGGTTCCAATTGTTTATTTCCTTAATGCTGATAAAGATATTTGGGGCTGTAAATATAATGATGTTGATTCAGACGGACCGGCCGGAGAGGATTCAACTATTAGCGGTTGGACAATTGAACTTTGGACATGCCCTTATCCTTTATTTGAAGTTCAAATCTCATCGGTTGATAATGGACCAATAGTAGGCGAGTGTCAAGTAGTTGATAGTACTATTACTGGCGATGATGGATGTTATGCCTTTTATGGCCTGGGGAACGGAGGCCAATATCGGATAAAGGAAGTATTAAAAAGCAACTGGACACAAACTTATCCGACAAATCCAGATTATTATGATATGTGGTTAGGGGAAGATGAACCAATGAGTTATGATTTTTATAATCATAGCGATGATCCAACACCATACTGCGGCGACGGCATGATAAATATGTGCGGAGAAGAATGTGATGATGGCAATAATGAAGATGGCGACGGCTGCAGCCATGATTGTAAGGAAGAAAGTAGCGGCGGCGGGACCCTGTTCCCGACCAATCGCGGCGGCGGCTCAACCGGCCAGACATCCAGCCCGTCCACCCCGACAGTATTAGGCGAAGAAGGCGCTCCGGTTTTGGTCATTAGCAAAACAGCAGATCAAGAATTCGTCAACATTGGCGATCAAGTAGAATATATAATTACTGTCACAAATAACGGCAACCTGACAGCTTTTGAAGTCAATCTGGAAGACTTACTGCCAGAAGGTTTGGAATTTATTGACGACGAGTCAGCTTCCATGACCTGGGACCTGGGCGATATTTCCCCGGGCGTAAGCAAATCCGCGACTGTAATAGTCAAGGTTACCGGCGACATAACGATCGGCAAGATCACCAATACGGCCACTGCCGCGGCTGCCAACCATCCTATTGTGGAGGATTCGGTAGACGTGGAAGTAAGAGAGATCATGGTGCTGGCCGAATCAGGTTTTGACCTTAAAGAATTAATGCTAATGATCGGCAGTATTATCACTCTAATGGCGATAGCTCTCGGACTCAAACGCCGTTTACTGGTATAGAACCAAAAAAAACTCACCCGCGCCGGAGATTCATTCATTCAACCAATATTAGCTAGATATAAGCTTTAAAATTGAATAGATCCCCAAATTTATAAAAACCCCGCTTAGGCCAAGGCGGGGTTTGTTTATTTAAAAAACTTTAGACTCAAGCGCATGATTAATATTGCAGGAGATGCTAATTGTGTACTCAGGTCTAATACACTGCTATTTAACCTATGTCGGAGATCGCTTACAAATATATCTGGCGGTGCGTCAAATGTGGCAGTCATTTCGTTAATATTCACAAGGCGGACGGGGTGCTTAAACAGGAGAAAAAATGCTCTAAATGCAAGTCAGTCAACACGATCACGCTCACGGATAAAGAAATTTATATACACTGCCGATTTTATGACCCGCAAAACAGCGGGTACCAGGAGGAATCCAGCGAAACTTATTCGTATCCTGTTATTGGCAGTTAAAAATCAAAATTTACACATTTCATTTATGTCATTCTGAGCCGCCCGTCTGACCGCGTTAGTCAGGCAGGTAGATGAAGAATCCCGTTGTGCCCCGTGTAAACGTAGTTTCTACCGGGGTGGATATAAAGACGAGATTCTTCACACGGCCTGATCATTCGCGGCCTCGCAGTGGCCCGCCTGCTTTCGCAGGCGAAGGGTGGTGGGTAGGGCCAGGCGGGCGCCCAGGATGACACAAAAGATTTTAGAGGCTGTTTGAAAACCCCATTTTTACTGCAAATTCCAAATTTCGGCATAATTTTTTCTAAATTTTCTCGCCTATGCTTAGGCATAAGCTCAAAAATTTATAAAAAATTCTGCTCAAAATTTGAAATTTTCGTTACAAAAGCGGGTTTTCAAACAGCCTCTCAGAACATCCAATATGTAAGCTATTTATTAACAATCTAAACACATTCGGGCATAAACGTATTTAGTATAATACATCAACGCCTCTTCGGAACAAGCTACTTCTTTTTGCGCGTTTTTAATTGATAATATTGCATTACGATTAAAATACACGCGCTTAAGGAGCGGCTGGTTCCGGGGAGGCGTATTTTTTTCCTTAGTTGTTAACTAATTAATATATCCCGATAAGCAATAGACTCACTGCACAATAAGTTTTGTAACGAAATTTTCAGATTTTGAGGCAAATTTTTTAAATAATTTTTGAGGTTTAGCCTAAGCTAAGCTGAAAAAATTTTTAGAAAATTTGACCAAAATATGGAAATTGCAGTAAAAAATTATTGTGCAGTGAGTCTAACAATAAAGATCCTCAGCTTATCGGCGCAATTTAAAGGTCGACTTTAAGCATTGCTTGAAGAAATATATTATTCCTTATTGCTTCCTGAAAATTCAGGGATTAACAAGGATTATTAGGAGGAAAAATTAATATTAATATTAATTATTAAAGATAGCTATTTAATTTATTTTTAAATTAAATTAAATAGCGTCAAAAAAATCCTATGTTTAAGAAGCTTACAATGGTAGTGGCAATCGTATTTATGTTTGCCTTTACCCTAACTCCGGCTTTGGCTGGCGACATGACCATGGTAATGAACGACAATGAAGGCGCGGCCGCTAATCTTGTCGGCGCCGAGGCCAATACCGGCGGTAATTACGCGGGCGGCAGCTATGCCGGCGACGGCGGCGACGGCGGTGATATGAAGAACAGCGGTACTGACATTGAAGACAGCTCTACCGGGGCAGGCGGCAATGGCGGCAGTTCCGGGGAAGGCGGGGCCGTAATTACCGGCGACGCTGACGCAAAGGCGGCCGGTGTAAATTTGGTTAATACCAACTACACGGAAGTTGACGATTGCGCCTGTGAAGATGAAGAGGAAGAGAACGGCGCAGTTGACAGTCAGCTGGATGGACCGGGACCGGGACCGGGACCGGGAATGTGCTGCGGCGATAAAGTTATTGTGCGCAACCACAATCGCCATCTGGGCGAGAACATGGTCGGCGCTCGCGCCAACACCGGTGAAAACATGGCTGATGGCAGTGAAGCCGGTTACGGCGGTGAAGGCGGTGAGATGAAGAATAAGGATGGAGAAGATATTGAAAGAAGCCACACTGGCGCCGGTGGAACCGGCGGCAACAGCGGCGTGGGCGGTTATGTTGAAACCGGCCGGTCTGACTCGCGGGCTCTTGGCGTAAATATTCTGGGCACCAATATTACCCGGATCAGAAGGTAGGAGTTATTTTTGGGAAAGGGAGTTTTTCTCCCTTTCCCGGGCAAAAAGAAAAATAAATAGTTATAAAACAAAACGTAAAGGTCAATAATTAATTAAAAAAGTAATAATAAAACGTATGAAGAAAATAATAACTTTGTCAACAATTCTGGCGTTAACCGTGTTTTCTTCCCTGCTGGCTTTGCCGGTACAAGCCGATGTAACGCCCGCGCCCAACCCCACTTTGGAAGACGCTTGCGGTTTGGATATTGCCCTTGTTCTGGACGTTTCAGGAAGCATAGGCGGTGATTTGGGTACGCTGCAAACCGCGGCCAAAGGGTTTGTTGACGCGTTTCTGCCCAGTACGCCCACGCTTATGGGGCTGGTTTCTTTCAGCTCCAGCGCGACCATTGTTCGGGATCTGACCAGCGACGCGACAGATCTTAAAGGCGCCATTGACGCTCTAAGCTCCGGCGGTTCAACGAATTGGAAAGACGCGCTTATAAAAGGGACTAGTCTCTTGGAAGGCGGACTTGACAGGGATGACACGGACCACCCGGACCTTTTGGTGATGTTCAGCGACGGCCTGCCGAACGTGAATCCTTTGGATGATTCAATCACAGCGGCTAACCAGGCAAAAATGTCAACTTCAAGCCTGCCTATCCGCATCGTAGCGGTAGGCGTAGGCAGCGCGAGCACTTCAACCCTGGTCTCTATCTCCGGCCCGATAGTGTCGCCACCGGCGGCAGTAACGAAAGATACTGATGTTATAATGAGTAATTTTGACGATCTGGCGACCACGCTCGGCAATCTGGCAAACGCCCTTTGCGATGACGCGAACGGATGCGTTGATTGCGACCATGGCCCGGATATTGTCATCAATGACAATGAAGGCGCGGCAATAAATCTGGTCAGCGCCGAGGCCAATACCGGCGGTAATTACGCGGGCGGCAGCTACGGAGGCGATGGCGGTGACGGCGGTGACATGAAAAACGGGAATGAAGAAGAAGGCGGTGATATTGAAGACAGCTCTACCGGGGCAGGCGGCAATGGCGGCAGTTCCGGAGAAGGCGGGGCCGTAATTACCGGCGACGCTTCTTCTACAGCCGGCGCTCTTAATGTCGTTAATACTAATTATACCGACATTGATCGCTGCGCTTGTCAAGAGGAGAATTGCTGCGAGGATGAATGCTGCTGTGATCTTGACCTGGTGCGTAACCGCAACCGGGCGATTGCCTTTAACGGCGTAAGAGCGCGGGCCAACACCGGTGAAAACATGGCTGATGGCAGTTATGCCGGTTACGGCGGTGAAGGCGGCAAGATGAAAAATGAAGGCAACGATATAGAAGGCAGCCACACAGGTACCGGCGGTACAGGCGGTAATAGCGGCCCTGGCGGCTACGTCGAAACCGGACGGTCAGATGCCAGAGCTTTTGGTGTAAACATAGTCAACACCAATATTACCCGCATAAGACGCTAGCGGCATGAAGGCGGATTTTAATCCATTCCGCCCCGACACAGTCGGGGCGGACCTTCACACAAGTTTATATCAAAAAATGTAAATTTATGAGAAGGAAAAAATAATGTATATAATAAAATGTCAAATTAAATATGTATTAATTATCGCGGCAGCCATATTGTTGCTTATGATCCCGTTTATTGTTAAAGCCGAACATCTGGACATGGATGAGTTTTTTAATGATCTGGATGAATTTATCCAGACGCAAAGCGTGAATAGTTCTGAAACACAGGCCATAAACCAGGTGACTGCCAGCGCCAACACCGGGGGCAACATTGCTGAATCCGGTGAAATAATTCAGGGCGAAGCTGAATCAAGCGCAAGCATAAAGACTATTATTAACGGAGAGACAGTAGTTGATGAAGAATACAGCAAAAAAGGCGAAGAAGAAGCGAATATAAAAATAGAGAATAAAGTTGAAGTTAATACTGATGAGGCTGTGGTAGAAACTAATATCAATATAAACGGTGAAGAAAGCCACGTAGAATATACAGTGCCGATCAATAATTCAAGTGAAACATCAGATAACCCGGAGCAAAACAAAGAGATAGATACAGCGGATATTAAAGATAATGATGTTGAAGAGAATAATTTTGAGGATATTCAAAATAATAATAACAAAGATGACAGTGAAGCCGTAATAATAAGCCTTTGGCAACGCATTTTGGAAAGCTTTAGGAATCAAATAATAAAGCTATTAAATATATTCGCTTAATTAATTAATAATAATTACAAAAATATGACAATTTCAACCCCTGTAAATCAAAAACCAAAGCGTAAAATATTAGTTTATGCCGTGGCTTTTGTGTTTATCTGCCAAACTTTATTCGCAATACCGATCTTAGCCGCTGATGAGGCTGGCGACGCTGTCATAGATACCGGCGACGCAACCGCTACAATTGACGTGGATAATCAGGTAAATCAAAATGAATTTACCAATGATCCGCCGCCGATAGATGAGCCAGCACCAGGGGACGATCCGCCAGGTGATGACAGTGAAACATTGCCCGGCGAAGCATTGGCAGATGGCAATACCACCGAACTTGCCAATAACAATGAAGCTGAAGTGGATAACACGCTCGCTGGCGATGGCAATACCGGCGCAAACGAGATTCCGGGCGGCGAGGGAAACTCAATAATTATTACCGGCGACGCTGATATTGATTCCACGCTTACCAATGACGTGAACGGTAATACAGCAGTGGTTGAATGCGATCCTTGTGATAATGGCGATGATGCCAGCAGCACCATTATGGTTAAAAATACAAATAATGCCAGCACTACTAATGATGTTGACTTATCCGGCAACACCGGCGATAACGAGATCAGTTCTACCAGTGGTACGGCTATTATCAGCACCGGTGATATCGGCATAATCAACGTGATCATAAATTTCATCAACCATAATATTTTCGGCCAGGGTTCGCAGTTTTTTATAAACGTCTGGAATTCTGTTACGGAAACGATCGATCTGTCCGGTTTTGGCAAAGAGTCGGAAGAGCTGGCAAGCGAACTGGGCGTTTGCGAAGTGAATAACTGCCAGATCTCAATTAATAACACTAATACCGGCGAGATCGCCAATGACGTTATCATTAACGCCAATACCGGCGCTAATCTGATCACCAATACCGGCGCGGAAAGCATTATTGAGACCGGCGACATAAATATCGCCAGCGATGTTTTAAATATCGCTAATCTGAACATTACCGGCAATGACTGGTTTTTTGCTGTTGTTAATATATTCGGCGAGCTTGAGGGCGATGTTATTCTGCCGCCGCCGGATATGGCCGGCGAAGCCGACTCGGAAGCAGCGGAGGATTTGAATCTGGCCGAAGCGATTGAAGAGATCGGGGAGCATACTGCCGAAGTTATTATTACCAATACCAACAATGTTAATGTCATGAATAATTTGAGTATTGAGGCGAATTCCGGGGAGAACAGCATCAGCTCCGGCACCAGCGCCCTGATAGATACCGGCAATGTCAATGCCAGGGCAATGGCCTTTAACCTGGTTAATTATAATATTTTCGGCGATTCCTGGAAGTTTGCCCGGGTCAATATATTTGGCAGCTGGCAGGGCTTTATCAACGGTCTGCCGGATGATTATAGCTACTTTGAGGATGAATTCGGAATAACCGTGTATAGCGATATCCTGGATGACCCGGAGCTGAATGAACAGTTTGCTTTGCTTATGGTGGATAATAATAATTACGCTTCCAGCACCAATAACGTGGCGATTATTGCCAACACCGGCCAAAATACTATTCTCCACGGCGGCGATGCCGGCATCAGCACCGGAAATATTAATATTTATAATAGTTTGCTTAATTTTATCAATTCCAATTTTATTGGTAATAATTGGGAATTCTCAATGATCAACGTGTTTGGCGATTGGCAGGGCAACCTGGCTTTTGGCCAGCCCGAGCTGTGGATCACGGAAACTATGAAGCCGAAAAAAGAAGTTATGTATGGGGACAGAGTTACCTATACTTTTCTTTTTGGCAATAATGGCGACGCTGTCGCGACCGACGTGGTGATAGTTGATGATTTTGACGAGGATATGATCCGGATCAAAAATAACGGCGGCGGGCAGAGGAACCAAGGCCATATTGAGTGGTATCTGGGGGACATCCCGCCGAATACTACCGGCAGCATCAGCTATACCGTGCAAGTTGACGGCGCGGTAGAGCGCGGCTATAGCACTTTGGTAAATGAGGTTGCGATCTTTAGCGCGGAAAATGATCGCGATACAAGCAATAATACATCCGGGGGCAGCGTATCCGTGTATTTACCGCCGCGAAAGACCTTTGATTTTCAAGCAGCCGCCGGCGGACAAGCCACGGTTAATTTGTCGGTTATCAAAACCAATGACGCTGTTGACGTGCTTTCACCCGGCGATATAGTCAATTTTGACATTATTATAAAAAATAACGGAGAAGGCGTTTCCCAAAAAGTATATGTCATGGATACAATGAGCAGCATTGCCACCGGACAGGTGATAAATGAAGCTTTTTGGGATCTGGAAACCGTTTATGACCAGGAAGAAATAATTATTGAGTACGCTTTGGAGATCACGCCGGATATCAGGAGCGGCGAATATATTAATGAAGTAATGGTTGAAGGCTGGGATCCGGAACTGGGCGATTATATTGTCGCGGTTGCTTCTTCCAAAATTAAGGTGGAGAATAATTTACTGGGTCCGCAAAAGCAGGATGGCCCTAATCTGGTGGTTTCCAAAGTCAGGAAAAGCAGCTGGGCCAATCCTGGTAACACTATTGAATACGAGATCATTATCGCCAATGACGGCCTGGTAAAAGCTGACGATGTGGTGGTAACAGAAAGACTGCCCGAGGGTTTGGTATTTGGAAAAGAAAACGGTTTAACGCTAAAGCGATGGGATCTGGAACATATGAATCCGGGCAAAATTGAGCGCTTAAGCTATACAATAATAGTTGGTAATAACACAGAACCGGGATTTTATTTAAGCGAGGCCGAAATTATAGCCGAGAACCATGATACCTTGTATATTAAAACCGAACTGGAGGTCAGAGCGGTGGTGGCTTTAGCGCTTGAATATACTGAGCCGGTGCAAACACCAACTATAATTTTAGCCGGCCCGGACAAGAGCGCTGATCCAATTATTTTGGCAGTTAATGATGATAATAGCATAAACGAAGATGACAAAACCGCGATAATAGAAATAGAGGAAACAAAGCTTAATTTATCAGCCAAAGAGGCATCGGCCGCGAGCCTGAGCGCGGTTAGCCCCGAAGTTAGCGTAAGCAGTGAAAATACGTTTCGCCTTATTGCCAAATTTTTGTTAGGGCTTACCATGCTTATATTTTTTATTGTTTTGTTTAATTTTATTAAAAACAAGCGAGAACAAGTGTTTTAGCGGAGGTTTATTTATATTAACAAAATGTAATTATTAATAAATGGTATTGAATTAATAAAAATTAATTCAATCATCGTTTAAAAATCTATGAAAAAAATCATTATGAAAAATTTTTGGCTTGCTTTAGGTTTAGCTGTTTTGCTTGTCAGCTTTACTTTAATCCAGACAAGCAGAGTGATTCTCGCTACTCACGTGGAACCCGTTTTTATTGAAGGTAATCCCAGTTGCGAAGACCTGGGATATCCGCTTGAGTACAAAATTGAATCACAGCCATACGAGGGAACATATGTTATTGATGATATTGGCAACACTATATCCGTATTTAATGAAGATCGTACAGGAGGTGAATCTTACGTTTTTGACTGGTCATCAACCCTGGGGATGGACGTGGTTTTTGTAAAAGCCGGAAACGGAGGCAATTTATACGCGTATGATCCTGAATCATTCGACGATTCAGGCCTTGAATCACCGAACCAACAGAATGGCATTAGCCATATTTCTTTCTGCTATGATTATGAATTGGATATTAGCAAAGACGCTGTCACTTCTTTTACCCGTACCCATGAGTGGGAGATAACCAAGTCAGTTGACCAGGATACCCATTATTTGCCGATTGATGGCAGTGGAGACTCCGCTTATACGGTTGAAGTGGCTAAAACCGGATATACGGACAGCGAATGGGCAGTAGAAGGAACTATTACGATCCATAATCCGGCGCCGTTCACGGCCACAATAGAATCAGTCAACGATTCAATAAACGGAATTGAGCCAACAATAAATTGCGGCGTAAGTTTTCCGCATGAGTTGTTGTCCGGCCAGACTCTTGAATGCGATTACAGCGCGGATCTGCCGGATGGCGATCCCCGCCTTAATACGGCCACGGTTGAATCCAGCGGACCTGTTGCCGGAGGATCAGCAGAAGCGGACGTTGACTTTTCATCCGCTGCAATAACCGAAGTTAACGCGGAAATCAATGTTACGGACACTAATGGTGAGGCCTGGGGGCCGGTGTCTGGAGGAAATTTCTGGAGCTATGATATTGGATTTGATTGTTCTGATCCGGATCTAATATGGGAAGACAATCATGCCATGTATGAGTTTCCAAATACCGCTGCTATTACTGAAACCGGACAATCAGACAGTGCTTCCGTAACTGTTCATTGCTATGACTGGGAGCTGGAAATCAGCAAAACAGCGAGTACTTCTTTGGTCAAAACCTATGAATGGGATATTGATAAAGATGTTTCTCCTTCCGTCTGGGATCTGCTTGATGGCAATAGCGGCCAGTCCCAATACGCGGTTACAGCCGCTAAAACAGGTTTTACGGAAAGCGGCTGGGCGGTATCCGGCATTATTACCATTCATAATCCGGCGCCGTTCACGGCCACAATAGAATCAGTCAACGATTCAATGGACGGAATTGAGCCAACAATAGATTGCGGCGTAGATTTTCCGCATGAGTTGTTGTCCGGCCAGACTCTTGAATGCGATTACAGCGCGGATCTGCCGGATAACTCAGCCTGCCTTAATACGGCCACGGTTGAATCCAGCGGACTTGTTGCCGGAGGATCAGCAGAAGCGGACGTTGACTTTTCATCCGCTGCAATAACCGAAGTTAACGCGGAAATCAATGTTACGGACACTAATGGTGAGGCCTGGGGGCCGGTATCTGATACCGCTACCTGGTATTACTATAGGACTTTTTACTGCGGCGATGATAGCGGCACGCATGATAATACCGCCACTATTACTGAAACCGGACAATCAGATGATGCTTCCGTAATTGTTAATTGTTATCAGCTTGATGTTTCCAAGACAGCTGAAACTTCATTAACCCGTACCTGGGACTGGACAATTAATAAAACCGGCGATCAAACCGATATAACATTATCTCCGGGCCAGCAATTTTCAGTAAACTACGCGGTTGATGTCAACGCAACCGGCATTGACAGCGATTGGTCGGCAGCGGGTAATATTGATATTCATAACCCGGCTCCTTTTTCCGTCAAAATTAATAGCGTTGAAGATCTTGTAAATGGCGCAACAGCCGATGTTAACTGCGGTGTTACCTTTCCACACACTCTGCCATCCGGCAATACTTTGGCTTGCTCATATAGCGCTAGCTTGAGCGACGATTCTAATCGTACTAATACGGCCACGGTTGAACTGCAGAATTATAACATTGATTACGAGGGTTGTATAACCGAAGCCGGCACCACGGATTTTTCCGGTTCCGCGGCTGTTGATTTTAGCGCCGCTTCTGTCAGCGAAATAGATGAATGCGTTGATGTAAATGACGATCAATATGGTGGCCTTTTAGGCGCGATTTGCGCTAACCAGGCGCCTTATACGTTCAACTACAGCATGTTCGTAGGTCCTTATAGCGATTGCGGCCAGTATCAATTTGTTAATACTTCCTCTTTTTTAACAAACGATACCGGAGTTGTCGGATCTTATTATTGGACAATTAATATTGATGTGCCGTGTGAAGGCTGTTCTTTGACTCCGGGCTATTGGAAGACTCATTCCGACTACGGCCCGGCTTCTTATGATGATACCTGGGGCTTGTTGCCAAACGACGCTGATACTGTTTTTTTCCTGTCCGGTAAGAGTTATTATGAGGTTCTTTGGACCGCCTCATCAAAAGGCAATGCCTATTATATCCTGGCTCATGCTTATATCGCGGCTGAGTTAAATGGTTTAAACGGCGCTGATCTTTCTGTTATCGGCAGTGAAATGGGCGAAGCTGAAGAATTATTTAATACATACACCCCTGAATATGTGCTTGATAAAAAAGGCAAGAACGGTAAAGAGTTAAGGGATGATTTTATCAGTTTAGCCGGTATAATTGACGATTACAACAACGGTTATATCGGTCCGGGCCACTGCAGTGAAGAAGATGAAGTTGTCTATTCCACGGATGTTTATTCCATTTCGCAGTCAGCGAATGGGGATAGCGACGGTGACGGATTGTCTGATGATGACGAGAGTATTTACGGCACGGATCCCGGCAATCCCGATACTGACGGCGACGGCTATCTTGACGGCGTGGAAGTGGCCAACGGTTATGATCCCTTAGGTGAAGGGAGATTAATTAGCGATTTGGACAGGGACAGCGACGGATTATCCGATAATGACGAGAGTATTTACGGCACGGATCCCAGCAATCCCGATACTGACGGCGACGGCTATCTTGACGGCGTGGAAGTGGCCAACGGTTATGATCCCTTAAGCTAAGGAAAGCATGGCTGCTACTTTGGAAATAACGATAGTTGAGGCAAACAAAAAAACCTGCCATAAGCGCGGCTTGCGGCAGGTTTTTTCTATTTCAAGCTACTTTTTTTATTGGACATTAGTGGCTTAAGTTTAACAAATTTGATAAAATAGAATTAGTGTATTAAAATATTTACATAAATACGCAAATATATAATAAATAAAGTTTAAAATAAATGTTTTTAAAAAAGAAAAAAAAGCCGGTTTTAAAAATTTTGGTTTTATTTTTGGAATTTTCAGCCATTGCCCTGGTTTTATATTTAATTGCTTTGCCTTTTTATCCTTCAGTTAAATATAAAACTACGATAAAAGAATATAGCCAATTGCCGGAAGCTGAGGAAAGAGTGATCATTCAGGAGCAAGTGGCGGAATTTAAGAGCGGCTTGCCGACAAATGAATTTGATGTTTCGCCAAACAGGGTAATAATCCCCAAAATCGGGGTTAACGCGCCTATTGTTGTTACTGAGAATTCCAAATACGGGCTTAGCCAGGGGGCCTGGCTGGTGCCAAATACCTCCACGCCTGATAAAGGCGGCAACACGGTAATAACGGGCCATCGTTTTAAATATTTGCCTCCTCATAATTTAACATTTTATTTGTTTCACAAACTGGAAACAGGGGATTTGGTTTCAATCGTCTGGAAAGAGCGTGATTATTTATATAGAATTAAAGAAACGCGGATCGTTGAACCCACCGAAGTTTCAATCATGGATCCAACCAAAGAACCAACCCTGACCATGTTTACCTGCCACCCGATCTATTCAACCGAGCAAAGATTAGTTGTAATAAGTGAACTGGTGGAAAGTTAATACAGATGCTATAATAAAATGTACGTACATATGTACGTACATTTTATTTTTAAAATTATTTTTATGAGATCATATTCATCCAAAAATATCAGAAAATTAACCAAAACCGGTTCGGGCAGTTATTATTGCATTATCCCAAAAGAATTTATCAGGGATTTGGGCTGGAGCGAGCGGCAGAAATTTGTGGTTAAAAAAATAGGAAAAAAAATTGTGATTGAGGATTGGAAACGGTAAGAATACGCCGTAACGCGTTCTGGTGAATATTTTACAAAACATTAAAAATCGTTTATATTTAAGGTAAGGCAAATATTAATTTGTGTATTAATGAATTTTAGATTTAATTTATTTATTATTAGATAAGCGCCAAAACATGTAGTTTTTGGTGTTTTTTTTGTTTTTATATGAAGTATTTATTTTCAAAAAAAGTTTTTTTAGGTTTGGTGGTTTTTGTTTTTATGCTTATAGCACAAAGCAGCACAATGGTTTCTTTGGCAGAAGATGGTGAATTTATAGCGACAGGAAGCATGAATGTTCCTCGACTAGGACATACTGCCACGCTTCTGTCTAATGGGAAAGTGCTTATCACTGGCGGAGATAGCAGTAATAATATCGCGAAATATCATAATTCCGCTGAACTCTATGATCCTGCATCTGGCACGTTCAGTTATACGGGCAGCATGTCAACGGGAAGGAGTGCGCACACGGCCACATTATTAGCCAATGGCAAAGTCCTGATTACCGGGGGCATGGATCAATACTTAACTGATCATACTCTCGATTCAGCGGAGATTTATGATCCTGAAACAGGTACGTTTATCCCAACAGAAAAAATGACAACAAAACGCCAGTGGCATCAGGCTGTTTTATTGAATGATGGCCGTGTTCTGATAGCTGGCGGGTTTGACAGTCAAGCCCCTACTACATATTTAAATTCTTCCGAAATCTACGATCCTGCTACGGGCTTATTCACTCCCACGGGAAGTATGAACGTTCCAAGGATTTGGTTTGCGATGACGGCTTTAAGCGACGGCCGCGTGTTGGTTGCGGGCGGATCTGATCATTATGCGGGGTCGACTGAAACTAGCGAATTGTATGATATTTCTACTGGAATATTTTCTTATTCTGGAAATTTTGCTACTCCTAGGTGGATTCATGAAGGAGTGTTGCTTAATAATGGCGACGTGCTATTTGCCGGCGGCTCTAGTTATGCCTCAGGCGAGACGCGTCTTAGATCGGTAGAAATTTTCAACATATCAAATAAAGAATTTTCTTCGGCAGCCGATATGAATAGTGCGAGACAGGGTCCTTCCGCGACACTTCTTGCGGATGGCAACGTCTTTGTTGCCGGAGGACACAATGGCGCTGTTATTGTAGATACAGCTGAGATTTATGATAAAGATTCCGGCGTATTTACTCTGACAAACAGTGCTATGACCACAGCTCGATACGGGCATAAGGCAACTAAGTTAAATGACAATACTGTATTATTGACTGGAGGACTAAATGAGAATAATGTCATATTGGCATCCTCGGAGAGATATGTTACCGTCCCAAAGTCGGCTGAAAATGTTTTATTCTATGATGATTTTAATGACAACGTTATTGATTCAGCCAAATGGACCATATCGGGCAATAGTGTGTATGAACAAGATGGTGTAATGCAAGTAAAAACGGAGGTAACTGATTCCGGTGGCCATCTTTGGTCAAAATGGATGCCGATAAATGGCGTTGAACCAATTATAGTAAGCCGCAGAACATTTCAACATTTTCAAGGTAACTACATTGGACGCCATCAGTTATTATTTGATTTAGATGGCGACAATGTAACAGATTTTGGTTTCGGCGTTGGATATGCAGATGACTCATATGTTAATTCGTCAACTGATAACTGCGCTCGGTTTGGTTTTTATTTATATGAAGGATTGAGTGGTTACGGAAGGTGCTCAACTATTCATAGCGGTCCAATTTCGCCTATATGGGATACATGGTTTGATGAAGAAATTACTTATGATCCCGTCTCTGGAATTTTAAGTTATGCAATAAACGGCCAAGTACAAGATGCTTTGGCAGTCGGTATGTTGCCGACAACTCAGAATATCCGAATGCGACTGCATTTTGTGGCATGGGGATGGTATACGGGGCATTACGATTATTTTGACGATATTTCGGTTGTTCAGTCAAGCCAAAATCAGCTGCAATGCTCCGATTGGATTGATAATGACGGAGATGGTTTTGTGGATATGAATGATCCAGGGTGCCATACAGATTATGATGCGAATAATAGTGATTCGTATGATCCGTTAATTTCTAACGAACAAAGAGATGAAAATATCGGCTTGGTTGCGTATTATCCTTTTTCTGACGGCGCTAATGACGAAAGCGGCAATGAAAGACATGGCGTTGTTTATGGCGCTTCGCCTTTCAGCAACAATATGATATCTTCTGCCTATTACTTTGATGGTGTTGATGACTATATTGATATTCCGGATCTTTATTTTAAGAATGTTACTGTTTCCGCAATCGCGCGTTATGACCTTGAATCAGTTCCTCTAAATAGTAACGACAAGAAAGTCTCTAATATTATTAATGGGTGGAAGGATACAGAAAATTTTTCGCTTCTAATAAGAGAATATCCTGAAGGTAAAAAATTTGTAGGCGCGTTTCATGAATATGTTGAAACAGGCGTTTGCTATAAAGAATTTAAGACTTTATCCAATACAATTATCCAGGCCGGAGAATATTATCATGTAGCGCTTACTTATAATGGAGAGTATATTCGTATGTATATTAACGGTGAATTTGAAAGCGAAGCCATGCGATCTGATGTTGCTTATAGTTGTTCCGCAGACATTTCTATTCTGCCGGATATACGCATAGGCGTGGATAGGGTGGATTCAGGGCACTTCAAAGGATTGATTGATGAAGTTCGTTTATATGATATGGCTCTATCGGAAGCTGAAATTCAAAAACTTTATAATACTAAAGAGCCAATTCTTGAATATTCAACTGAAGCTGGGTACAAAGACACAGAACTTGAGGAGCCGGAACCTTTCAATATAAACTTTGGGCTTCATCCCGACAAAGGTACGGCAAATAAAGACGAGTTGACATTTAAAGTGGTGTGCAAAAACAAAGACAAGCCTGATGAAGTAAATGTTATTCTTGATCACATCGTTGGTATTGACGAGAAAAATGCTTTTTACGAACAGTCTGTTGCGTTTATCAAACCTGATAATGGCACGATCCTATTTAGAGAGATAGACGATAACCCGCTTTATAGTTATGTTGGATATGACTCACCAGGTGCTGATAGAGATGGTTTTACTGAAGGAGAATCAATAGATTTTGTTTTTTCAGGATATCCCAAAAAAGAAATAAAAATCGGTCTTATGGTGGAAGAGTCAGGTTCATGGCCGGGTCTTCCGTATGTTACACTGCAACTGCAAACCTATTACGCTGACGGATCTTTTATTTCGGAAACAGAAGAAACATTTTCTTTCGAAGAAGGGTTTGATAAGGAAGAATGGGCCGGTGTTCGTATTTTGCACGAAAAAAGCGATATAGCTAAAGTAAAAATGAGCATTAAAGAAAGCAGTCAAACTGAAACTTGGATAAGAATGTTTGAAATAATAGAATCCATACCTATGCAAGTTGACACGCAGTCAGAATCAGCTGAATTTAGAGACACTAATTATGAGAACGGTGAGCAGTACTTCGCATCATCAACTTTCCCCAAAGGAGAATATCAATTTTATTTTGAAGCAAGCAACGGAACAGAAGCGGCAAGACTTCCTGCCACAACCACGCTTTCCTTTACCACGGGGTATAATGGCATAGCTTTTTTGCCCGGGATAATGGGTAGTAATTTAATGATAGATGGTGAAGACATATGGCCATTGGAGCATGATGTGGTAGATGATTTAAAAATGAAGAATGGAGAAAGTGATAATAAAAATGTTTATACCACAGAAGCAAGAATTAACATTCCTCCATTGGTGGATAAAAATGGTAAGTTTATTGATTATTTAGAAAAATTAGATGTGCCAATTAAGACAATACCCTATGACTGGAGATTGGACTTTGATTCAGTTATAGAAAATGGTGTAGATGTTGATGGAAATATATATTATGCAAGCACAACTTTATCTACCACATCTAAATCATTTGTTCTAAATACTATAAAGAATTTAAGTGAAGAATCATCTAGCGGTAAAGTGACTATAGTGGCTCACAGTATGGGGGGATTAGTTATGAAAAGGTTAATGCAAAGATTGCAAAATGACGATCCAGTGCTTAGTGAATATAACTATTTGCTAAAAAAAATTGACAGAATAATATTTGTAGCTTCTCCTCAAATTGGCACACCGGATGGTCTAAAAAGTCTTTTGCATGGAAAGGATTTACCTGGTTTTTATCTAATTCCAAGTAAAGACGAGGTTAGGAAATTGGGCAGGGATACTATTAGCACTTGTTCACTTATTCCATCTCAAGAATATTTTGACAAGGTTAATGAATTGGATGAGAATGATAATCCGGTGCCAGTGGAAGTTATTAAGTTTGATAAAAACATAGAAAATATTAATTACGAAGATGATGAATATTTTGCTGAATATTATAATAATTATGATTTTAAAGATAATGAATATTATTTTATAAAAGATTATAATGAATTAATAGAATTTGCTACAGATCAAGAACGAGATGGGCATGTTGAGAATTTAATTGACCCACTGGTGTTAAAACCACATATAATAAGTTCTGCCAGTAGTACCCATACTGACAAATATGGAATTGATGATTGGAAAGTGCCAAATAATTTGAAAATATACCAAATAGCTGGATATGGCAAAGATAAAACAGTAAGAGGAGTCCGCTATTTCGCAGATAAAATATGGTTCAAAAATCCTTTCACAGAAGCTAAATTTAAACTGGGGAAAGAGATTTTGCATACGCCGGAGGGCGACGAAACTGTTGTTGTGCCAAGCGCGGTATATCTTGATAATGTGGAGTCTTTTTATGTAAATTTAGAAGAAACCGGAGGAAAGCATAGCGATATAATGGATGTTCAAGAAATAATAGATTTTGTTGATAATCTGATATTTCGAGATGATAATATTATATTAACCGATGACATTGGTACAACCTCTCCTCAAACTAGCAGAATGTACATCAGCGTCCATTCCCCAATCACAATCGGCGTATATGACAATCAAGATAATTTTACAGGGATAATTTATGATGACGAAATTGGCGCATTAACCATTTACGAAGAAATACCCAATAGTTCTTATTTTGAAGAAGGTGAAGGAAAATATTTATCGCTTGAACCAAGACAGGAATACCATGTAGTAATGAAAGGTATGGACGAAGGTTATTTTACTTTTTTTGCAGAAGAAGTTCATGGAATGAGTGCTGTCCAAGAAATTGCATATCATAATGTGCCTGTTAAACCCAATACTGTTGCCAGAATAACATTTAATGAAGAAAATATAGTCGGAGAATTGATCATGGATGAAGACGGAGATGGAGAAACGGATTATTTAATACCGTCATCTGAAAGTTATTCAGACAACGAAGCTCCTACTTCTGAGATAGATTTAATCGGTTATGAAATCAATGATTTAATTTTTATCAATGAAGTAGAAATAGTAATTAACGCGGAGGATAATAATGGAGGAGTTGGTGTTGAGAAAATAGAATATTCTTTTGATAATGGAGAAACCTGGCAAGAATACACCGATCCTATTACTATTTCAAATTACGGAGAACATACAATTCAATACCGCAGCGAAGACTGGTTCGGAAATTTAGAAGAAACAAAGAGTGAAACCTTTTGGGTGGTTACAGCCAATGAGCTTATTGGCGATGTTCTGGGTGAGTTATTAAATTACGAAGGTGATAAAAGTATTGTAGCAACAGCCACCAAACAAATTGAATTAGCTTTGAATGAAAAGTTTTGGTCGGATAATAACCACCTGGAAAAGAACGGGGGACAGAGCGTATTCTCGCATTTAGAAAACGCAATAAGGCATCTGGAGGGAATTGAGAGCATGGAAGAAGTAAGGCGTAAGATCGCGTTGGCAGTTGAAATTTTAGTTACATTAGAGATGGAAGAAGTGGAAGGATTTGAGAGTGATAAGAAAAATCAAAAAGCCATTAATAAAGCCAATGATAAGATGAATGAATATTATGACGAAGCTCAAGATGGCGAGAACGCATTGGACAAAATAATTGGTTTATTCAGTAAAGTTTGGCATACTGTGATGCAGATTAAAAATTTATTAAAGTAAATCCGTAGGAACGCGCCGCGGCGCGTTCTGGTAACAAAAATAATTTTGAAAATTTGTAAAAAAGTAAAAAGTATGATATTATACAAATTAATTAACATAACTGTTAATCTTTATGTCTAATATCACTAAAAGAATAGTAAAATTAGCAATTTCAAAAAAATCGGTTTTCACTACCGATGAATTGGCTTTGGCATGGAAAATTACAAACAAAAATGTTTTGCGGGTAACAATTAACAGAAGCATTAAAAATAATTTTCTTAAAAAAATCAGAAGAGGAATTTATTCATTGGACAAAAAAGAAATCAATGTTTTTGAGTTAGCCTGCAAACTTAAAAAAAGGTCATATATCAGTTTTGAAACAGTATTAAGCCAAGAGGGAATAATATTTCAATGGCAAGATAAAATATTTTTAGCCAGCGACAGGACGTCAGAGATAAAAAATAAGCAAGGGAAATTTGTTTATAAAAAAATACCTGATAAAGCATTATATAATAATGACGGAATAATTAATAAAAAAAATTATTTTATTGCCACCAAAGAAAGGGCATTGTGCGACAAAATATATAAAGACGGTATAAGCTATTTTGATGATTTATCAGGGATAGATAGAAAAAAAATATTTAGAATAGCCAGGCTTTATAATAAAAGGCTGGAAAGAGATATTAAAAAAATATTATGAGAATAGATAAAGAAAAACATAAAAAAATAATGCTGAGCATATTGGCGGATATTTCCAAAGATCCCGAGTTATCTGTTAATCTTGGCTTTAAAGGCGGTACCTGCTGTTATTTTGTTTATGGTTTGGATAGATTTTCCGTAGATTTGGATTTTGATTTGCTGGACGCGGGAAAAAAAGATTTGGTTTTAAAAAAAATGGATGAATTATTAAAAAAATACGGAACAATTAAAAAAGAAAGCAAAGAATCGCGCGTAAAATTAAAATATTCAGATGACAGCAGCGCTTTAAAGATTGATATTTCATCAAGAGATGAATTAAATCGTTTAAATAGCTATGAAATTACAGATATTGTATCAGGCGTTCCCTTGAATATATTAAAACAAGAAGATATGTTCGCGCACAAGCTTGTGGCAGTTAAAGATAGATTTGAAAATAAATCAGCAAATAAAATAATCGCTAATAGGGATATTTATGATATAAATTTTTTCTTTAATAAAAATTGGGGGATTAATTATGAGATAGTAGCGCTTAGAAGAAAAAAAGACGCGAAATTATATTTTAAAGAATTAATGGAATTCATAAAAAAGAATGTTGATAATAAAAATATTTTAGACGGGATTGGGGCTTTGGTCAGTGATGAAAAAAGAAAATGGGTAAAAAATGAATTAAAAAATGAAGTTATCAAACAATTGGCTATTCAAATTAAGTCAATGGAGTAATTTTACGGTTTATTAGATTTTTTATTTATTTCACAAATCCCATCAAAAAGCCGACCCTGACCATGTTTACCTGCCACCCGATCTATTCAACCGAGAAAAGATTAGTGGTGATAAGTGAGCTGATAGAAAATTAATACAGATATTTCCGTAGGAACGCGCCGTGGCGCGTTCCTGTAAATAGCCAATAGAAGAATTGCGATTTTTTTTTGACAAATATCAGCTAATATGCTATAATTTTTTATGTTAATAGCTTTTAGTCAAGGAATTTGAATACCCCAAGGGTGCCCCGCAGGAAATGCTCTTGGGGTGCACTTCTTTCGGGGCGTATTCCCGACTACTGTTAGTGCCCTTTGGGCATAGAATGCCCCTTTTAGGGCCAATTTAATTATGGCAAAAAAGAAGAGCAAAAATAAAATAAAAAAGAAATGGATAATTTGGCTGATATTAGGCGGAATTTTTTATTTGTTTAAAGATTTAGTAAAAGTTGGGAAAAAAGCAAAAAAGATTGAACAAGAAATAAAAGAATATACCAAAGAAGAAAAAAGAGAGATCAACGAATTAATGGATCACAAAGAAAGCTGGTCTAAATTTTCCAGTGATTCCAAAAAGCTTTTAAAAGATTATTTCATACCGCACAGCGGCAACTGCCATAAGCCTAAATTTCTTCATCCAAAGTCATTAATAACAATTGCCCTGGTTGTGCTGCTTATCAAAGCCGCGACTGTCGGCTTTTTGCTTTTATCATACCCGCAGGGGGCCAGGGTATCAAGCCAGATAGTCAGCCGCGTTCTGGAGCTGGTTAACGCGGACAGGACAGAGGCCGGCTTTGGCGCGCTTGCCGTGAATCAGGCATTAGCCGCTTCCGCTTTGGCCAAGGCCGACAACTTGATCGCTAATGATTATTTTGCTCATACCTGTCCGGAAGGCAGAAAGCCCTGGGACTGGATAGATCGCGGGCAATACCAGTATTTATTTGTCGGTGAGAATCTGGCAATGAATTTTACGACCGCTGATTCGGTTCACGCGGCATTAATGAATTCGCCCAGCCACAAACAGAATATTTTAAATGACCGCTATAATGATGTCGGAATCGCCATGGTAAGCGGGCAGATCAATGGCCGGCAGACCAATGTGCTGGTCCAGCATTTTGCCGCCAGAAATAATCCCCACGCGGCTATTGCCGCGATCAAAGACAGTTCTGCCGGAACAACCAGGGAAGCGGCTCTGCCGCCCCCGGCGCCAGACATTGAGCGGGAAGAAACAGAATCAGCGCTGGCAGCGCAGGAAAAAATCGCGGTATTAAAAAAGGAAGCCTTGCCATTGCCTCCGCCACCTCCCAGCATCGCCGAAGTACCTATGGCCAGCGAGTTTTTGCCAGCGGTTAATTTAATAAGCCAAAATCATATTGGCGGCAGGGAAGAGAATATCGCGCCTGAGTTGATTTCGGATATGGAGCAAATTAATCCGGCGGCCGCCAACATCAGTCCTAATGAAGCTCTGGAAAAGAACCTTGTAACCCGGGTGCTTTCGGTCGCGAATCCGGTTGATGAAAAACTGGTGCTAACAAGCAAGCGGGTTAAATATGCTAATTATATATTTTTAAGCATTTTAACTCTGGTAATAATTGCCTTGATCATAAATATCATTATTCGCGTAGAAATCCAGCATAAGCATGTGATCGCCCGGACTTTAGCCTTAATTTTGTTTATTTCCAGTATGATATTTTTCAAATTTCATTATCTGGAAAGCGGAATCTCTAACATTTTACTTTTATAAACCAAAACAGCAAGAAAAATGTAGTGGTCGCGATGTCGGGCGGAGTGGATTCGTCGGTCGCGGCCTGTTTGCTTTTGCGCGCCGGCTACAATGTAATGGGCGTTTTTATGCGTTTGCATGATAACTACCAGGAAGCGGAAATGGCGGCTCGGGCGGTTTGCGCGAAATTGAAAATAAAATTTTATCCAATCAGCGCCAAAGAATCGTTTGAGCGCGAAGTAGTGGATTATTTTACTAAAAGCTACATGGCCGGCATTACCCCTAACCCCTGCGTGGTTTGTAATAAAGCAATTAAATTCGGAGTTCTTTTAAAGTTAATGCAAGAATTAGAAGCAGACTATCTGGCAACAGGCCACTACGTGGCCAGACAACAGACAACAGACAACAGACAACAGAAGAAATATAACCTGCTTAAAGGTATAGACAAGGAAAAAGATCAGTCGTATTTTTTATATACACTTACGCAGGAACAGTTGAAGTATTTACTTTTTCCATTGGGTGAATATACTAAAGAAGAGATCAAAAAAATCGCCAGGCAAGAGAATCTTCCGACGCTTAAAACCGAGAGCCAGGATGTTTGCTTTTTGGTTAATGAGGGGAAAATTGTGGAGCATAATGATTTTTTAAAGAAACGCCTTAAGCTTAAGCCGGGGGATATTAGAATTTTATCAGGAGAAAAAATCGGGGAACACAAAGGTCTGCCGCTTTATACTATTGGGCAGAGAAAAGGGGTGGAGATCGGCGGAATCGGGCCGTACTATGTCGCGCGTTGTGATTATAAAACCAATACTCTTTACGTTGTTAATGATCCGGATGATCCGGCGCTGTATAGCGATAAGTTTTTAGTGAATAACGTGAATTGGATCAGCGGTAAAGAGCCAAAAATGCCTTATGACACAAAAGTAGTGATAAGATACCGGCACTCTCCCGTAGTTTGTAAAGTCAAAAGTTGTAAAGTCAAAAGTAATAGTTATTTGGTAGAATTAAAAAAGCCAGTGCGAGCAATAACTTCGGGCCAAAGCGCGGTTTTTTATGATAATGATGAGGTTATTGGCGGAGGTATAATATCAAATAGAGCGGATTAAAGTATATTATTTGACTATTGTCAATATTGACAAAAACCGGCTTATGGTGTTATATATAATATCATAAATAAAATAAAAAATAGAGGAAAGTAGGGTATAGGCAATTATACTATCTTAAAAGAATAAGGCAAAAGGAGGTGGCTTTATGAAGATCGTAATTTTGAACGGCAACCCGGTGGAAAACACTGGATTTGACAATTATTTAAAGAACCTGGCCAGTTTATTAGAGTCAAGAAATCACGTAGTAACCATCTTAAAATTAAGGGAGATGAAGATTAAATACTGTACAGGTTTTTTTGGATGCTGGGTTAAAACACCTGGCAAATGCGTTATAAAAGATGATATGAGTAATATATGCCGTGAATACATTTGCTCTGATTTAGCACTGTTTACCTCGCCTGTTATAATGGGGTTTCCCAGCGCTTTGCTTAAAAAAGCGCATGAAAGGATAATACCATTGCTTCATCCTTACTTTGAGTTTATTCAAAATGAAGTCCATCATTTGTCAAGGTATGACAAATACCCGTTAATAGGGCTTCTGCTTGAAAAAGAGGGTGACACAGACGAGGAAGATATTGAAATTATCTCGGGTATCTACAGGCGGACTGCCATTAATCTTAATACTTCACTTTGTTTTGTAAAGCTTACAAGTGATTTAATAGAGGAGGTGGCAAATGAGATTAACAGTATTTAACGGCTCCCCGCGCGGAACAAAAAGTAATACAGACATTCTCATAAATAGCTTTTTAGATGGCTTTATGAGAAGTGATGGGAATACTTATGAACTGGCTTATTTGAAGCGTATAAAGGAGAGTAATAACTTTATAAAGTTATTCCAGGCTACTGAACAAGTTTTGCTGGCATTCCCTCTTTATCTTGACGGCCCGCCGGCAATCGTGAAAACTTTTATAGAGTTACTTGAACCGCTTTGCGGTCGCGCTGATAACCCTGGCGTTGGGTTTATCGTACAGTCTGGTTTTCCTGAAGCAAATCACTCGCGCTGGCTTGAGCGTTATTTGAAAAAGCTGGCCAGCCGGCTTAACTGCGAGTACAAAGGCACGGTAATCAAGGGCGGGGTTGAGGGTATTCAGGCATTGCCGGCGCTGGCAAGCAGGAAGCTTTTAAGATCTTTTTATAAACTAGGAAAGACCTTTGGTGAAACTGGTGAATTTGATCAGCAAATAGTACGTAAGTTAGCCCAGCCCGAGAGACTTACGAAATTTCAATTTTGGAGATTTAACTTATTAGGAAAGTTTTATTGGAATACGATGCTAAGAAAAAATAAAGCATTTGGCAAAAGGTTTGATAAACCTTACAGTTAAGTATCGAGAACTGATACTGCGTGAACGGGAGCATAAGTAAAGCACTCACTCCCGTTCACAAAAATTTTCAAGACAAGACATTGACAGAAACCAACTTTTATTATAATTTATATATGTGGCCAAAAGCCATATTTATTATTTAAATTAATTAATCACACATACCTTGAATTTTATTCCTTCCCGCCTTCGCTCCATGCCTATCGGCATGAAGCTACGGCGGGCAAGCCCGCCACATTATCGGGCAAGCAAGGTAGAGGTGTTAAGCCGCCGTTGTTTATTGCCTTTGGCAAAAACTATGGCGAGCTGAAAAAGGAAATTATGACAATACCAAGTATTGAACAGATGCTTAAGGCAGGCATGCATTTTGGGCATCAAACAAGCAAATGGCACCCTAAAATGGAGCCTTTTATTTTTACCCAAAGAAACAAGGTGCATATTATTGATTTGGTTAAATCAAAGCGTATGCTGGCTAATGCCATGGATTTTATTAATAAATTTTCCAGTGAAGGCAAATTAATTTTATTCGTGGGAACCAAAATGCAGGTAAAGCAGCCGCTTAAAAATTTGGCTGTTGACATTGAAATGCCTTATGTTATGGGAAAATGGCTGGGCGGTACCTTGACCAATTTCAGCGTTATCAAGCGCATGATCAAGAAATATGAAGATCTGGTCTCAGACAAAAAGGCCGGCAAGCTTGATAAATACACCAAGAAAGAGCAATTGGAACTTGCCCGGGAAACAAAGAAATTAGAAGAAAGAGTAGGCGGTCTGGTAAGGCTTACCCGTTTGCCGGACGCGTTGTTTATCTGGGATATCAAAACCGAGCGAACCGCCGTGGTTGAGGCCAGGAAGAAGAATATTCCGATCATCGCGGTTTGTGATACAAATGTAAATCCGGATAATATAAATTATGTTATTCCTTCCAATGATGACGCGACCAAGACAATTAAGTTGATCCTGGGAGTGGTTAAAGAAGCGGTTAAGGAGGGTAAAACAAAAAAGGTGTAGTTTTTTAATTTATTTAACTCATGTTACGCGCTTATCGCGTGAACAAAGTTATTATTAACATAATTTAAACAAAAACGAGGATAAAAACAAGTTTTATCTTAGCGTTTTTGTTTAAATTATGTTAATTATAACTTTTTCTAAGGTAA
>JAGLPO010000041.1 GCA_023137275.1 Candidatus Parcubacteria bacterium
TATTCCCGACTACTGTTAGTGCCCTTTGGGC
The DNA here is from genome assembly GCA_023137275.1 of Candidatus Parcubacteria bacterium. Lineage (GTDB taxonomy): Bacteria > Patescibacteriota > Patescibacteriia > Patescibacteriales > UBA12075 > JAGLNE01. Next base: position 32 of record JAGLPO010000041.1, read on the forward strand.
ATAAAATGCCCTTTAGGGTATAACTTGCACGTTTAAATAAAAAATAAATTAAACGCGCAAAACAAAAAACTTGGCAAAATCTAAAAATTTTACCAAATCAGGTAAAAATAGATTAAAATAATTCTTTTTGCATTTTTAATCGTAAGCTAATTATATATTTTAATTAATAAAATGTCAAGTATATTATATGTTTACTGTAATAATATAAAATTTAACTAATATTACATATTTAAATTTTCAATTTTCAATTTACAAACAATTTTCAATTAATTAATTTTACAATTTTAGATAAAAAATACGAATTAACATTCATTAAAAAATTAATAAATTGATGAATTAATTCATTGTTTGAAAATTCGTAAATTGAAAATTTACCTTTCCTATTCTAATATTCCCTTTATCCGCCTTACTCCGGCGCCAGAGCTTTGTTCTTTTTTTATCTTAAACACGCCATTGATCTTATTAGTATTATCAACATGCGGACCTCCGCAAATTTCAGTAGAAAAATCACCTACAGAATATACTTTTACTTTGTCTCCATACTTAGATTCAAAAACTCCTTCCGCGCCTATTTTTTTTGCTTCCTTCAGGCTCATTTCTTCAAAGCTAACCGGATAATCGGCCTGAATCGCTTCATTTACTTGTTTTTCAACCCGGTCTTTTTCTTCATCTGTCATTTTCGCGCCATGGGAAAAATCAAAACGCAGGCGCTTGGCCGTGATATTGCTTCCTTTTTGGTGAATATGATCGCCCAAGACTCTTTTTAAAGATTCAAGTAAAAGATGGCAGACAGTATGTAGCTTGGTTGTTTCTCCACTCTGGTCGGCCAGCCCGCCTTTAAATTTACCTTCGGCCGCTGTCCGTGATAGCGACTGATGTTTTTTCATTGCTTCATTATATTCAGTGTCAAACTCATGAGACAGCTTAATGCCGCGCTCAGCAACAATTTCCTTGGTCATTTCCACCGGGTAGCCATAGGTCTGAAATATGTTAAACGCGGCTTTGCCGTCCATTTTATCGTTGCTTATCATTTTTTCGCCCTTAACCAAAGTTTTCATGAATTTATCCTCTTCTTTCTCTGTTTCATTTATAATAAACTCCGCGTTCCGGTTAAGTTCCGGATAAGCCTCTTTATAGTCGTCAATAATGATCCGCGCGATCTCTTTGGTCCAGCTGCTTTTTGTAATTCCCAGTTGTTGGCCAAAACGGATCGTGCGCCGGATCAGGCGTCTGACAATATAACCCTGGTCAACATTTGCCGGCGCTACTCCCTTGTCATCGCCCATAATAAATGTCGCTCCTTTCATGTGGTCGGCAATTACTTCAAAGGCTTTCATATTGTCGCGGTATTTTTTATTGCCGGATAATTCTTCAATTTTTTTTAAAATATTAATAAAAAGATCAGTCTCAAACACATTATCTTTTCCCTCAGATACCATAGCCAATCTCTCTAATCCCCCGCCAAAATCCACGTTTTTCTGCTTTAATGCCTTAAAACCATCCTCTTTCTTGATAAATTCAATAAATACACTGTTCCCAACTTCAATAAAACGCCCGCAATCACAATTAACATGGCATGGCTTGTCTTTCCATTCTGAATTTTCATGCCTTTTTAATTCAGCGCCCATATCATAAAATATTTCGCTGTCCGGCCCGCCTATCTCCCCAACCGGCATATTAGCCGGCTCACCGGAACGGCTCCACCAATTTTTATTATCACCATAATAAAAAATACGCCCATCCCGCATGCCCTCAGTCTCGCTATTGTCATAATTCCTGGAATCAATATTATGTTTTTTAAAAATTTCTTTCCAAATCTCAACTGATTCATTGTCTCTTTCTACTCCAATTTCTTTATTTCCTGAATAAACCGTAACATATAATCTTTTCGGATCAATTTTTAATTCTTTGGTTAAAAATTCAAAAACCCAATTCAATTGTTCTTTTTTAAAATAATCCCCTAAACTCCAATTCCCAAGCATTTCAAAAAAAGTATTGTGCCGGTTGTCCCCCACTTCCTCAATATCGCCGGAACGAAATGATTTTTGACTGTTTACCAATCTTTTGCCGTCCGGATGCTTCTCGCCCATTAAATACGGGATCAAAGGCTGCATGCCGGAGCTGATAAACAAAGTAGTAGGGTCGTTTTCCGGCATTAAAGAAGCGCTTGGGATAATTGCATGCCCTTTGCTTTTAAAAAATTCTAAATATTTTCGCCTTATTTCATTACCTTTCATATTTTTTAGCTCATGAACGTTCAATGAACGTTCACATGATTATCATATATGATGTTAAACTAATATTTATCAAGAAACTTTCCTGCTGCATCATTCACTTCCATGACAATATCCTTATGGAGCCTATAATCATGCTTTGTTTTTAGTTCACAAATTATGCCTAAAGGGCACTAACAGTAGTCGGGAATACGCCCCGAAGGAAGTGCCCTTGGGGTATTCAAATTCCTTGACTATAAAATAATTATAGCATTAAATAAAAAAAATTAAAGCTCTCCTTTTACTTCTTTCCAGAATCTATCAAAATAAATCTCCATAAAATTATGCCTTTCAAGTGCGATTTTTTTACCTGTTTTTGTTATCACTTTATCCTTAATTTTTTTTAATTTAATTTCATATTCCAATATTGCTGAATCCTCTTTTGTATAAGAATAATCTTTATCTTGTTTAGATAATTCTTTTTCGTTTCCAGTATATAAATTATTTGAACCGGCATTTCCGGCAAACAAAAAATCCCTGGCTATTCCAACGGCTCCAATTGAATCTAATTTATCAGCATCAAACAAAACTTTTGCCTCAATTGTTTTTGGTACATGGCTATTTCTATAACGGTGAATTATTATGCAATGTAAAATGCCTTCAATATCATTTTCATTTAATTTATGCTTTTTCAAAATTATTTTTGCTAATTCAGCGCCTTTCTCGGCATGACAAAAATTTCCTTTATTTTTCATTTCTTCTTTTCTGCCTATATCATGTAACAATGACGCTATTTCTAAGATATCTAAATCGGCGTTTTCTTTTTCGCCAATTTTTAATGCTAATTCAGTGACCCTCTCAATATGCGTCCAGTCATGGCAACCGCTCGCTTCTTTAAAAAAGAACTTAGCTTCTTCTTTTATTTCTTCTTTTATTATTTTATTTATCATTTATTCTTTTTTAAAATCTTTTTAACTTCGCGATCAAAATCAGATTCTATTTTTTGTGTTTTATTAAATTCATCATATTCACCAAAAGCTTTTTGTTCCGCTTTTTTGTGAGAAATTTTTCCTTTTCCTGTCAAAATTTCATATTTATTAAACTGTAAAAATTCATTTATAGATTCTGCCAGCTGCTCCATAGTAAATGTTGCGCGAACTTCAATCATTCTTTCAATATAATCAAAATATCCGGAAATCGTTCTTTCTAATTTTTTAATATCACTTTCTTGCAGATAATTTTTAGCAATTATTGTATCGGATTTAATAATTCTTCCTTTAGTGGCATTTTTCCAAGTTTTCAACCCCATAAACGGCTCATCTTTATCCGCTTTTTTATAAACAATTTCAGCGGCAGTTTCGCCAGTAATTGCAAAATGAAATTTATTTTGCATCATCGCATAAAAATTTTTTGCAATATCTGAATTTTTATTATAATCAATCGTGCATTCCGCGAAAATATCCGTAATTTGTTGATAAATTTTTCTTTCACTGGCGCGAATAGAACGAACCCTTTCTAATAACTCTTTAAAATAATCTTTTCCAAAATATTTGCCATTTTTCAGCCGTTCATCGTCCATTGTAAAGCCCTTGATGATATACTCTTTAAGTCGTTCAGTAGCCCAAATCCTAAACTGTGTCGCTGTTTGAGAATTTACACGATAACCAACAGAAATAATAGCATCAAGATTATAAAAATTTGTTTGATAGTTTTTACCATCATCGGCAGTTGTTCGAATTTTTTGAATAACTGAATTTTCGCTTAATTCTCCGCTTTTAAAAATCTCTTTAAGGTGGTAATTAATGGTATTTATTTCAACCCCAAAAAGCTCTGCCATTCTTTTTTGAGTAAGCCAAATGTTTTCATTATGAAAAAATATCTCCACTTTTACATCACCATTTGGGGTAGTATAGAGTAAAAATTCCGTTAATTCATGCCCCGGGGCAGCCTCTCTTTTTCCCTTGGAAAAATTCACCTTCTCTTTTGTTGTAATTTTTTTAGTCATAATTATTTAACATAATTAATTTAATCCATGTACTAAACGTGTTTAAAATTGTTGATTGGAGTATTTTTAATCATCTTCTCCACCAGCAATTAAAGATATCTACTATTCCTCAATTGGGGCGTGATATAACTTTCTGTTTAGTAACTTGGAGAAATCCGATGTCTCCTTTTGTTCGGCCAATGCCAGATCGTTTGTAACCGCCGAAAGGCGCGTTGGTTGAAAAGTATGAGCAACCGTTGATGCTAACTTGCCCTGCTTCCAGAGCATGCGCGATACGGTCTGTTCGCTCTAAATCCTTTGAGTACACAAAAGCACTCAATCCGTATGGTGTGTCATGCGCTATTCGGAGTGCTTCTTCTTCAGTTTTGAATGTGATTATCGGCAACACAGGGCCAAAAACTTCTTCAGTTACTACCTTCATATCCGTTGTTGTATTAGTAATGAGTGTCGGCATATAATACGCGCCGTCCAATCCTTCTGCCCGCTTGCCGCCCGTAACAATTATCGCGCCTTTATTCCGCGCATCTTCTACCTGAGCTTCTAGTGTTGCAAGTTGACGCTTTGCGGATAACGAACCGATAGTTGTCTTCTCATTTATTGGATCACCGACAATCTGAGCATCAATAATTTTTGTAAGTTTTTCTATGACTTGATCATAAATAGATTCATGTACAATAAGACGTTTTAGGGCACAGCAAATCTGTCCGTTATTGCTAAATCTTTCATTAAATACCGACAAACACGTTTCATCAAGATCAACATCATCAAAAACAATAGCAGGCGACGAACCACCCATTTCAAGGACTGCCGGAATGAATTTTTCCGCGGCTTTTTTATAAATCATTTCACCTACTTGCGAACTCCCGGTAAACATAATCAAATCAATGTCTTGATCTATGAGCACTTCACCTACAGCACCATCTCCGTAAAGGCATGCGAACACACCCTTGGGAAATCCTGCTTCTTTCATTAATCTTGCAAAAAGTTGCGAGGTAAGCGGACATTCTTCTGAGTGCTTAAAGACCATAGTATTCCCTGCAAGCAACGGTTGTCCAACTGCGATTAGAAATTGTGATGTGGGATAATTCCAGGGCGAGATAGCGGCAACAACACCATAGGGCTCAAAATGTAACTCCGTTTGATAGGTATCATATACATCAAGAACTTGCGATTCCAGTACTTTTATTGAACGCTCAATATTTAACTCAAGTGATGCTGCGCGGCTATTGCACTCCGAAAGGCTCTCAATGATTGGTTTTCCTATTTCTTTTGTCTGCAATTCTGCTAGTTCTTCCACCCGGTTTTTATAAAGTTCAAGAAATTTTCGGAAATACTCTCCACGATTTTTTACAGACAAAGCGCGCCAAGCAGGTAACGCTTCGCGCGCTTTTTTAACTGTAGCTATTATTTCCTCTTTTGAAGAGATTGGCACGCGACCAACTTCCACATATCCCTTGGCCGGATTCGTGGAAATAAGGTATTTATTGTTAATTGAAGACATAATACAAAAATTTAATAAATTTTTTAATATATTAATAAATCATATTTTCATCATATCACAAGTAACAAAATAAAAAAATTCTTATTTTAAAATAAAGCTTTTATCCGCATAGCCTTTCGGTTCGAATCTATGACCCGCAGAAACAAATAAAAAATACTGGCAAAAGCCAATATTTTTTATTTGCTCCGATTTTATAATGAAGCTCGAACAAAATTTAAGGAAAAATAGACCCTCCGGGCCGAAGGCGTCCGGCCCCCGCACCCCCGCCGCCTTCGGCCCGCCCCATTAAGCCTTTAGCAATTACAAGGCAGTATTTTAGCTAATAACACTCCAAGTTATATTAAAGATATTGAAAAAAGCCTCAATAATTTCACTTCATATAAAACTGGACAAAACCGGACAGGTAGTTTATAATACAATTAGTAAATAATTAACAAAAAATTATATGGAAATAAGCTACAAATTAGATGAAAAGGACTTTGTGGAATATAATATGTTCCATTTTAAGCACTCAAAAACTGTTAAGAAATTAGTTAATAGTAAATACTTTTATAGTGGATTTTTCTTGTTTTTATATTTGTTGATTTCTTTTTTTAGTGATTGGGAGCCAGCTATAATGGCAAGCTACTCTACTTTTCTGATTTTAGCATTACTATTTTATTTTGCATGGGATAAATACTATTATAGACAAATGAAGAAAAATGTTAAAAAGCTAATTAGCGAAGATGCAAACAATGGTTTAGTTGGCGATCAAAAAATGATTATATCTGAAGAAGGCATAAAGACAGTTAACGAATATAAAAAAAGTGAAACCACTTGGGCTGGTGTAAATAAACTGATGGAAAATAATAATTATTTCTTTATTTATATTGCTGCATATCAGGCATATGTTGTACCTAAAAGATGTTTTAACTCGAAAGAAGATAAAGATAATTTTAGAAACGAAATTATGAAGAATTTAAAAACGTAAAGAAAAATCAAATCATGCCAGTAATAGAATGTTCGCAAGCCTCAAAAGAAGCAAGAATTTTACGCAGAGCGCTACAAAAGAAAGGCCTTGAGCCAATTCTTGAATTTTTTGATGAGCATAAGCACGTTGATATGTGCATCAAGAAAGCCAGGTTGTATGTTGAAGTAGATGGTAGACAGCACAAAACAAATTACAACCAAATTAATTCTGATATTAAGCGTGACTACTGGTCACGGAAGCAGAATTATAAGACGCTTCGCTTTACTAATAAACAGATAAATAACGAATTGGATAAGGTTGTAAATAAAATAATGGAAGAAGTGAATAATCGAATAAAGTAATAAATAATCTTATATTTATGAAAAAGAAAAATATCATAATAAAAGTAACCATTGTTGTTTCATTGCTTTTAGCTTCATCTTCAGTGTTTTATTATTATGTCTATTACTTACCTAAATTAGAAAATATAAGAAAAGAGGTTAATTACAAAGAAAAACAAGAATTAAATTATAAATTGTTAACACAAATTATAGCAATTGAAAATAGACTGGAGGGTGTAGTAGATAAAACTGAATCTTGTTTTGGCGTATTGGCAAATTATAAAGTAGAAGAGGCTACCTCTAGATGCTTGAGCGCGAATGAAATCTCGAAGTGGGCAAGGTCTACTCCATTTTATCCGGAATTATCTGAAATAAAAAAAGAGTTATTGGTTTTATCGGATTTATTGGATGAGTATGTATTTGAAATTGTATTATATAAAAATCAAGATGCCGATTGGCGAGGCGAAATGGATAAAAGAATTTTAATTCAAGAAACAAAAGTAAGAGAAGCTATTTTGAAGATTGAAAGAGATTATAACCTAGATAGAAATCAATTAAAAATAAGAATTAGAAAAGATAATTAAGAAGTTAAATTTGATATAAAAAAACTACTTACACTACAACAAGTCGCTGAGATACTAAGCGTGTCCGAGAAATCGGTCTACCGCTATATTAAAGCTGGTAAACTTAAAGCCAAGAAAATTGGGCAGTGGCGTATCCGCCCAGAGGACTTGGAAAAATTTATTAAATAAAATATGTCACTTTTTGAACACATAATACTTTGGTTAATTTTATTCCTACCAATAATAGTTGTCTTTACGAAATGGCCGAAGATAAAATTTAGTAATAGATTATTAGTAATTATCATTACATCTATCTCATTTATATTTGTTATATTAGTTTATTATTTAGCCTTCGCTATGGATACTTCTGGAAGTGATAGCTATGCCCCTGCCTTTTTAATTTATCTTGCATTTATAGTTACATATATTTTGATTTATGGCAGTGTCTTAACTACATTTATAATAAAAAGGCTATTTAGTTATTATAATAAGAAGTCTAATTAAATATGGAAGCAATAATTTCATCCAGAGTTTCAACCGAAGAACAAAAGAAAGCAGGCAACTCGCTCGCGTACCTGGATAGCTTTCGAATTTTTTGTGTAAAGTTGGTAGTAAAAATTTTAATAATTAAAACTATTATTCGTTATTACCATTCTCAAATATTCGACGGACGACTTCTTCAATTGGCATTTCTGAAATATTCAAATCATCAACTGAAAATTCATTTAAAATTCCACTCGCAACTTCGCCAACTTTTTCACGATTAACCTCAAGAGATGCTTTTAAGGGTTCAAAATCAATTATTTTCCCATACTTCTGTAAATTCTCTTTTTTTACTTCTTTTAAAAATACAAGCTTAATCGTTTTTAATTTAGCATACTTTTTTATTAAACTACCAAAATCTCCGTCATAACCCAGAATTCCGTCATTTATTACAACCACTCTTTTGCAAAGTTCTTCCAGATCGCCGATATAATGACTTGTTAAAATAATTGTTGCGTTGTATTTTTCATTATACTCCTTAATAAATTTTCTTAACTTCTTTTGGATAACCACGTCCAACCCAATAGTAGGCTCATCCAGAAACAAAATTTTTGGATTATGAATAAGTGAAGCAATCAATTCACACTTCATTCTTTGGCCCAAACTCAATTTTCTGACTTGTCTATGAATAATGTCTTTAGCATCCAACATCTCAACCAAGGAAGCAAGTGAAGTTTTATAATCTTCTTTGCTTAGATTGTAAACCATTCTGTTTAAGTTGAAAGATTCGATTGCTGGCAAGTCCCACCACAACTGACTTTTCTGACCCATTACTAAACTAATCTGACTTAAAAAATCTTTTTTTCTTTTAAAGGGGATAAAGCCCAAGACGCTGACCTCTCCATCGTCTGGATGTAATAATCCACTAAGCATTTTTAAAGTCGTGGTTTTTCCGGCTCCATTGGGCCCAATAAAACCAACTATCTCGCCTTTATTCATTTCAAAATTTATTTTTTGTACAGCTTTCACTGTTTCATATTTTCTTTTGAAAAATGCCGACAAACTTCCGATCAGACCCTGCTTTTTGTGATAAACTTTGAAATTTTTTGTTAAATTTTTAACACTTATTATTTTTTTCATATTTAATTTGCGCTAGTATAATTTTTTAATCCGTATTTCCAAGTAAATTCAGAAATAAAAAATAAAACCAAACTAATAATTAACGCTTCTGCTAATAAGATATAATCCATGTTGTTATATAATATTTGAAAAGTTGGATTTACCATAATAATTACCGGGACAAAAAAAATAAAAAAACCTTTTACTATAAAAGGAAAAAATTCAATTGGTATTCTCACAAGGTCTGGCATTTCAAGCGAAATATCAAAAATTGAATTATTTCTTCCCACCCAAAAACTGAATGAGGTAAATATCGATGTTATAGAATATGCCACCAACACTCCATTCATGAAAAATAAAATTGCACCTAGCCATTGCAAAATGCCTATACTAGAAAAATCAAGTTTAATAAACAGCAAAAACACAGTTATAATAATTGGCATTAGATGTCGAAAATCAAATTTTAAAAAAGGTGTTAAAATCCGAAAGCTGTATGGTTTTAATAAGTGATAATCTAATGTTCCATTATTGATTGCCTTGGCTATATATTGGAAATTTTTTCTTGCAACGAGGACATTCGCATACCACCACAACTGGCTAAGCATTAAAATTACATAAAGCTGGTCATAGTTATAACCACCTATTTGAGGCACATAGTTAAAAACAAATTTTAGGGACAGAACAAAAACAAAAACGTAGGTCATGGCGGATATAAAAGTAAAAATCAAATTAGACCGATATGTTAACTCTGTCTGTAGATTTAATTTTATATATTGTATTATCAAATCAATATTTTTTCTCATATACCAACTGATTGATTATGTTTAATCGCGAAGCCAAGAGTTAATTCAGTCATTAACCATAACACCAAAACCCATATAAATTGTACGCCAATTCCTGAAATTATTTCCATATTCCCAAGTTTTCCCGTTAAAACATTAATTGGAAAATCAAACATGTATTTAAAAGGCAATACGTTTATTATTTTTTGAAAAAAATCCGGAAAAAATGAAATTGGTATAAGTCCACCAGCCAAAAATAAAATCCCTCTTCGCAGGGAATAGTTTATTCCAGTAGCATTATCTGTGATAAAGGCTGTACATCCGACCAAAAAATATAAATTTAAGCTAATTATAAGAGACATTAGTAAAATTAAAATAAACAACATAACGTTTGCTAAGCCAACGCCAATGCTTCCGAAAAATATTAAAAACAAACAAACATAAATACTGGTTTTTATCACAACATCAATGCTCAATCTTCCAATTTCTTCAAAAATCAACCATGTTTTTATTTTGACAGGCTTTAACATATAATTTGATATTTTTCCGTCATTAATAATATCGCTAATTTTGAAACCAAGTTTAGAATCAATTATTTCTGAAATAATTCTTGCAAACAGATAGTATACCAATATCTGCTTGAAAGAAAATCCGTTTACAATTTTATTTTCAGCAAAAACCGCTTTCCAAAAAACAGCTTGTCCGGCGAAAATAATTATTCCAACAAAAAAAGACATGATTAACTCCTGCCTGTAATCAATTCTGTTTAAGAAAGATACTTTTATTAATTCAAGATATTTTAACATATACATTCATTTTAACACTTTCTAACATAATTCTAAAGTAATCAAAAAGGAGCGATTACAGCTCCTTTTTCGCTCCCCACAGATGTACGGGTCGCTTTACACAGTTTTTATCAAACTCGCGTACAGGGACAGCTTCCGAACTTTTTTGACTAACTTAAGGTATTTATAATTTCTTCCTAAATTTCATCAGACTTTATCCTCATTGATTTCTAATAAGTATTGTGCTAATATAATAACAGAATCAATATGAAAGAGCACCTCTTAAGGTTCTGTCCTTAGGCGGTGCTTTTTCGTTTATACTTAAGCTTCTTTTCTAAATTATCCATAAATACAATTTTTTCTTTGGCTTTTTTTCTGAGTAATACCGAACAAGTATCCACGCAAGGACTCATTACCATGCCCAATTTTTTTCTTTGATAAAAATAATCAACCAGGCAATAAAAATCGCCATCACTGGATATAATAATCGACTGATCGAATAATTCATTTTTATAATCCCTCATGGCCTGCAAAACCAAATCCGCGTCCACATTTCCCTTTACTTCTCCCTTTTTATTGATCAATGTTGGTTTAAAATTCAAAATATAGCCATACTCTTGTAATTTTCTGTACATTGCTATATTGCCTGGGACATAACCAATAAAAATATAAGCTCTGACAACGGAATATTTTTCGGCTAAATATATTCTGAGTTTTTTAAAATCCAAGTCCCAACCTAAATCTTTAATTCCCAAATTTAAATTTTGACTATCAATATATGCAAAATTTTTTTGTTGTTTTTTCATGATTTTATTTTATCATTTAATACTTTTTTTCACAAACAGTTTGATTTTTTTGGTATTAAAAAAATAGGGGTTTTTAAACTTATTCGAGTCCTGTCTCCCCCAACAAAAAAACACCACTAAATTTTACTAAAATTAGTGGTGTTTTTTTGAAAAATTTTGCTCCCGGGGTCGGATTCGAAGACCCGCCCTACTAACCCTTATTAGATGTTTTAAAATTCTTCTTTTATGGATAATAAAGCCTTTATCCACGAGGCCATTCGGTTCGAATCGCTGACCCGCGAAAGCAAAATAAAAAACTCTGGCAAAAGCCAGAATTTTTTATTTGCTCCCGGGGTCGGATTCGAACCGACGACCAATTGGTTACACTTTACCCCCTGGTTTCCCAGAGGAGTGGACTATATCATCATCCTTTAGTTAATTTCAGGATGCGAGGCGCTTCCCCGTCAAAATGCATAGCTTTTGTCGGGTACTCCCTTTCGGGATAGTCTCTGAACCTTTCACCTCACCAATATATTGGTGAGGGACTTGGCTGCTGATTACCATGTCCCTTAAAGACGATAAGAGATTTAGGCTTCCAGTCAATTCACCTCGTTATTCGACCATGATTACTCATGGAAGCTGCGTTATCCGTTCGTGCACTTCTCGATGGCAATTGGCGCATAATAATTCACATTTATCCAACTCCTTTTTAACTTCTTTCCAGCTTCTGGTATATCCTTTAGCTGATATTCCGAAGTCTTTATTATTTTCATCTGTATGATGAAATTCAAGAGCTTGAATGCATTTATTATATCCACAAATTACACATTGAGCGCCTTTGTATTTAATTGCCATTTGGCGGATTTTTTTCCGCCGTTTTGTAACGGCCTTTTTCAAATACTCAGCACGATCGGCATAAGTACGATTATCCTTTGCCATATTTTTTATAAGGAAAGGCAATTAGTGTACACAGCCAACTGCGCTACCGCTGCGCTACCCGGGAATAAAACAATTAACAGCTAACTTTTTAACCATTAACAATCACAACAAAACTAAATGTTAAGTGTTAAATGTTAACTGTTATTTAAAACTGTTATCTAAAAAACCTGCCTTTTGGCAGTGATTATATAATACATAATTATTTAAGATCAGTCAATAAAATTGCGAATTTACGGCTTTATGGCTATTAAATCACCAAATTTAGATTTTAATTCCTTGATTAATGAATCATTATTATTGATCAATGAGCTAATTTGAATTGTTTGTTCTCCATTATCGCCGGGTATTGTTATATATACTTTATTACCGCCGGGAAACCGATCAAAAATTAATTTAAGCAATGCCATTTTAGACGAATCAAGTATTTTTAAAAAATTTAATTTTAAATCATTTTTTGCTTTATAATTATTACTGCCAGGAAAATTTCTGTTGCTGCTCCGCGCCGGCTGTGCCTTAAACTTTTTAATTGACTCTTGAATATTGTCCAGCGCTATCCCCTCGGCCGTGTTAGCTAATATTTTAAACTCCTGATCCTTGTCTGATATCCGCCCCTGGCACAAGACGGTTTCGCCCTCTTGCCAGACTCGCGTAGTGCGCTCAAGTAAATTAGGGAAAACCAAAATCTCAACATTGCCGGTATTGTCTTCAATCTTCACAAATAGCATGGATTTATTGGTGCGCGT
>JAGLPO010000042.1 GCA_023137275.1 Candidatus Parcubacteria bacterium
GCGCCAAGTTTGGCTATATCACGAAGAGGAGAAGCAATCGCGCCAAGATGTTCCTTAAAAGCAGAAAAAGGATGCTCGGAAATATAAAGCCCGAGAAGCTCTTTTTCCCACCCAAGCATAATCTGCTGTTCAACAGACGGATGATCTTTAAGTTGAACTCTGGCAGGGGCTGATACATTTGGCGCGTCGGCAAATAAGCTTATCTGTCCATTAGCGTTATTCCTGGCCATTTCCTTATTATAATTCAAAAGTAAATCCACGTTTCCTAAAAGTTGTCCGCGTTCGCCGAAATTATCCAATGCCCCGCTTTTTATTAAGCTTTCTAAGGACTTCTTGTTCAAATCTTTGTCAGTAATCCGTTCAAGAAAATTACTAATATCATGAAAAGGGCCATTGTCCTTGCGGTCTTTGATAATAACCTGGGCAATATTTTCGCCAATATTTTTAATCGCGTGAAGGCCAAAGCGTATTGTTTTAACTTTTTCATCCTGACGGGCGGCCTGATTATCAGCGGTTCCGGAAGTAACTACCGTAAACGATTCATAAGACTGGTTAATATCCGGGCTGGCAACATTTATTTCCATTCGCTGGCATTCTTCAATCTCAATCGCGACCCGGTCAGTATTCTGCTGGTCGGCTGTTAAAAGCGCTGCCATAAATTCAGTCGGCCAATGCGCTTTAAGATACGCGGTCTGATAAGCGATCATAGCGTAACACGCGGCATGCGAACGGTTAAAGCCGTAACCGGCAAAAGGTTCAATAAAAGAAAATATTTTTTTGGCCAAATCACTATTAATTCCATTCTTAACGCAGCCAATAACAAACTTCTCTTTTTGCTCATTAAGCAATTTAATAATTTTCTTGCCGACTGCTTTGCGCAGAACATCAGCCTCGGCCATTGTAAAGCCGGCCAAATCGCGCGCCATTTGCATCACCTGCTCCTGATAAATCGCCACGCCGTAAGTTTTATTTAATATTGGCTCAAGTTTTGGGTGCAAATAAGCCGGTTTCTTTCTGCCCTTTTTGCCGGCAATATAATCCGGGATCCATTCCATGGGCCCGGGGCGATAAAGAGCGACCATGGCAATAATATCTTCAAACTCGGTCGGCTTTAATTCCTTTAAGTAGCGCCTCATTCCGCTTGATTCAAACTGAAACACACCGGTTGTCTGCCCCTCCTGGAACAATTTATAGGCTTCTGGGTCATCCAAAGGAATAGAATCCATTAAAATATCCTGACCGCGGGTGCTCTTGATTATTTTAATAGCGGATTCAATTATTGTTAAATTCTTAAGACCGAGAAAATCCATTTTGAGCAGCCCCAAATCCTCAATCGGATGAAGAGAATATTGGGAAACCACGGTTCGGTCCGAAGAAGAAGCGTATTGCAAAGGCACATGATCTGTAAGAGGATCTTTGGTAATTAAAACTCCGCAAGCATGGGTAGAGGCATGCCTGGCCACCCCTTCCAAACGGCGGGCAAAATTAATTATTTGCTTAGCCTCGGCTTCATTATTATATATATCGCGCACTTCAGGAACATTCTTGATCGCTTCATCCAGCTTGGTAAACATCGGTATGGCCTTGGCGATCCGATCACAATAATCATAGCTTACCCCCAGCACCCGCCCCACGTCCCTAACAGCCGCTCGCGCCGCCATAGTGCCAAAGGTTATGATCTGGGCAACCCGGTCCTTGCCATACTTATTTTCCACGTACCTGAGCACCTCATCCCGCCTGATATCGGCAAAATCAAGGTCAATATCAGGCATTTCATTCCGGTCAGGGTTTAAAAAACGCTCAAAGATCAAACCATATTTTATCGGGTCAATATCAGTGATATTGGTTAAATAACAAACCAAAGAACCGGCCGCGCTCCCCCGCCCCGGACCAACGATTATCCCGTTATCCTTGGACCAATTTACAAAATCAGCGACAATCAGCAAGTACGAAGAAAAACCCATATCTTTAATTACTCCAAGCTCAAAATTCATACGCTCTTTAAGCTCATTATTAGCCGCTTCATAGGTGGTATTATACCTTTTTTTAAGACCGTCTTCGCATAATTTTCGTAAATAAGAATTATCATCAAGGCCGGACGGCACTTTAAAATACGGCAATTGAATTTTTCCCAGTTCAATCTCTACATTGCATTTATTAACGATTTCAAGGGTATTATCAATCGCTTCCGGCACATCTTTAAACACTTCTATCATTTCCCGCGCCGGGCGATAAGAAAAATTCGCGCCGGTCATATTCATCCGATTCGTGTCTTCTTTCTTTTTTTTGTTCTGCAAACAAAGAAGAATATCCTGAGCCTCATCGTCCTCTTGATTTAAATAGTGTACATCATTGGTTGCCACCAGCGGGATATCAAGCTTGCGTGAAAACTTAATTAACTGCTCGTTAACCACCGGCTGCTCCGGCAGCTCCGGGTGGTGCATAAGTTCAAGATAAAAATTTCCTTTGCCAAAAAGATCATGGTACTCTTTTATCCGTTTCTCGGCTTTTTCTATTTTACCATGCTTGATCAAGGTTGGAATCTCTCCGCCCAGACAAGCGGTACAGGCGATCAGGCCTTGGTGGTATTTTTTAAGAACCTCCCAATCAATCCGCGGTTTATAATAAAATCCTTCCAAATGCGCGATTGAGGTTAGTTTGATCAAATTTTTATAGCCCTGATTATTTTTGGCCAAAAGCAGGATATGATAGTTGGTTTTTTCGTGTTCGCGCGTTAATTTATCCGCGCGAGAGCCAGGCGCCAAATACGCTTCCACGCCGATTATCGGCTTAATTCCGGCCTGTTTGCACTTTTGATAAAACTCGATCACGCCATACATAACACCGTGGTCGGTGATAGCGACCGCCTGCGATCCGTCTTGTTTAACGGCCTTGATCAGTTCGTCAATTTTAGTTAGTCCATCCAAAAGAGAATAATGGGTATGGACATGGAGATGCGCAAACTTCATGGTTACGAATTACGAATTAAATACCTGCCCGCAGTGCTACAGCGTTGCAGGCGGGCGAATCTACGAATACTTTTTATTGAATGTCATCCTGAACGAAGCGCTAGCGGAGTGAAGGATCTCGCCTATACATCCACGGGATTCTTCACTCCCTGCGGGAGTTCAGAATGACAATATTTTTTTATGGAATTTTTTTCAATAACTCTAAATTATATTTTAATCTGTATATGTTATTACCTTCAAAGTTTTTCCCGCGGTTTTTTCCCAACTGAAATTTTTTACCCGTTCTAATCCTTTTTCTATTAACCGAGCTTGTAATTTCTTGTCGCTTACTATTTTTGTTAATGCTTCCGCGATTGACAGCGCGTAGTTGGGGTTGAATAGGAGTCCGGCGTTGCCGAGTACTTCGGGAATAGATGTAACCTCAGAAGCGGCAATCGGAACACCGCAAGCCATGGCCTGCAGTAAAGGAATGCCAAAACCCTCATAAAGCGAGGGCAAAACAAAAACACTGGCGGCTGAGTAAAGATACGGCACATCGTCTTCTTCTACCCAGCCGGGCATTACCACATCCCTGACCAGATCAAACTCACGGATCATATATTTTGTTTCATCATAGCCATAGCCGGCATCGCCCGCGAGAACTAATTTTTCTTTCATCCCGGGATTATTTTCCTTCATGATAGCGAATGCCTCAATCAGGGCCGGAATATTTTTTTTGCTCTCGATCCGGCCGATATAAAATATATAAGGCGGCTCAATCCCATATTTAGCCAATACTTTATTAATTGCCGCTGGATCATCTATCGGCTTATACAAAAATTCATTGTAGCCGTTAGGTACAACCGTTACCTTATTTATATTAACGCTATAAAACTCTTTTATATCGCGCTTGGTAAACTCAGAAATAGTTATTATCCGATCAGCTTTGCTAAGGGCAAAATCAGTGGACCATTTTAAATAATCCGAGGTGTTGGCCTGATACCGTCCTTGCGTAAACAAACGAACAATTAAATTTAAAAAACGCCGCTGCTGCCTGCTCTCCGGACCCATTTGAGCGGCATCATAGACAGTAAATCGGCGTTCATAGCCAATATCATGGATCGTAACCACGCTGCGCCTGGGATGAATAAAGGGCAGGGTGTGGGAAGGAACAAATAGTATATCAGGACGGTGAAAAAGCATCTCCAGTGAAAAACGGCCCTGGGTCCAGAGAAAATTAAAAGGCCAATTCAACATCTTGGCTTTAAAATTATTACCCGGAGATTTAATGATCTGATACCCGTCATTATCAAAACGCGTTTTCATTGGCGGACCGGAAGGATCAAATTGCCTGGTAGTCAAATCCAGCAAACCGCCTTTAAGCGGCTTGTCAGTATAAAGTATATACTGATTTTTTTGATCCAGCTTGGCTATCCAGCGAATCAAATAATACGAATACCATTCGGTTCCGGTCTTATGATCGCGATTGGCTCTACTGGCGTCAATTCCTATAATCATAATATTAGGTTAGTAGGAAAGTAGGGCTGCCAACCTACTCTTCCCTATTTTGTAGCTAAAATACTGCGTTTATAACTATCCAAATTATCCAAAGCAATTCCAGTGCCTTTAGCCACGCACAACATGGCATCGTCAGCCAAGTAGGCCGGTACACCGGTGGCGCGCGATAATAATTGCTCAAAATTTCGGAGCAGCGAACTGCCGCCGGAAAGAACCATTCCTTTGTCCATAATATCAGCGGCCAGTTCGGGCGGAGTATCGTGCAGAACTTTCTTGGCGGCGTTAATTACCGCTTCCAGCTCATTCTGCAAAGCATCAGTTACGTCGCCGCTGGTAACGGTAATGCTGCGCGGCAAGCCGGTTAGAATATCACGCCCCCGTATTTCGTAGCTTAATTTGTTCTCAAGAAACAAGGCTGAACCGATATTGATTTTGGTTTCTTCGGCAGTACGCTCGCCAATTGCCAGGTTATACTTCTTGCGGATATATTCAATGATCGCTTCATCAAATTTATTGCCGCCCACCCGGACCGATATTGAGGAAACAATACCGCCCAGCGATATTACCGCCATTTCCGCGGTGCCGCCGCCGATATCAATTATCATGTGGCCGCTGGCCGAGCCGATCGGAATATCGGCCCCGATCGCGGCGGCAACCGGCTCTTTAATAATATAAGCGGCCTTGGCGCCGGCGGCGATCGTGGCATCTATCACGGCCCGACGCTCAGTGCTTGATATGCCGGCCGGAACCGCTACCATTACTTCCGGGCGGAAAAGCTTTACCCCGCCGACCGCCTTATTAATAAAATACCTAAGCATCGCTTCGGTGGTGCGATAATCGGCGATTACCCCGTCTTTTAGCGGTTTAACCGCAATAATGCTGTCAGGGGTGCGCCCGAGCATGTCTTTGGCCTCATTGCCAACCGCTAATATTTTTTTGTCATTAACCGACACAGCCACAACGCTGGGCTCATTAATTACAATCCCGCGTTTAGGAAGGTGGACCAGAGTATAGGTAGTGCCAAGGTCAATTCCAATTCTTTTTATAAACATATATTAAAACATAATCCAGCCTAATATGCAATAACATTTTAGGCTAATCAATCCTTTTACTATAACAAAATGAAAAATAAAAAACAAGGACAAATTTCCCTTGTTTATTCATCCAATAATATAATCCTAATTATTCAGCCCTGAGCGCTTCTACCGGCTCCAGACGGGCGGCTTTGCGGGCGGGGTATACACCAAAAACCAAACCGAAAAAGGTTGAAAAGCCCAGGGCGACAATATAGGCTTTGATCGGAACGACAAATTCCCAATTTAGGCCGTAAGCGCCGGCGCCTAAAGACACCAGCCAGGAGATCGCGATCCCGATGCTGGTACCGATAATTCCGCCAAACAGAGTTATTAATATTGACTCAATTAAAAATTGCAGCATAATGTCCCGATATTTCGCACCGACCGCTTTCCTAAGCCCGATCTCCGCTGTTCTTTCACTCACTACCACATACATTATATTCATTATTCCGACCCCGCCGACAACAAGTGATATTGCCACTATTGCCAGCAGTAAAAGAGTGATCGCTCCGGTTACTGTATTCATTATTTCCATGGACTCAATCATGGTTACTACCCGAAAGTCGTCCTTTCCGGTATCGGTCCAATCCTCTCGCGAACCCTTGGGATGGGGCAGGTCATGGTTCTCCCGCAAAATAAAACGGGCCTCTTCCGTTGTATCATCAATTTGATCAACATCAGCCACTTTAAACATTTGATATTGAACGTGCTTTATGCCCATTACTCTCTTCTGCAACGTTCGAATCGGAATATACGCGATTTTATCAAAATCAAAGGTCATTACCGCTCCACGCTCTCGCAGTACGCCAATAACGCGAAATTTACTTTTTCTTACTTTGATAGATTTGCCGATCGCCTCCGAATCGCCAAACAAATCTTCCTTTATTTTTTGTCCAAGCACCACTACCTGGGCCAATGATCGGTCTTCGGCATTGGTAAACCAGCGGCCGTGTTCAATTTCGCTTTCATCCAGTTCAATATATGAACTGGTTTGTCCAAGCACCATGGCTAATTTCATTTCATTGCCGTAACTTACCTGTTCCTGTCCGATAATCCCGGCATAACCGTTGATTACGTTAGGCAATTCAAGAATATCTTCATAATCCTCAAGATTTAAAGTCGTTGGCTGCACTCCCTGCATAATGGCGGCTGCGCTTTGCTGTTCGCCGGCTGTGCCGGACTTGGAGCTGGGCACCTTAATTTCCACCTCAAACATATCTGAGCCGCCAAAAGATTCTATTTCCCCTGTTATTAAAGAATTAATGCCCTCGCCGGCGGAAAAAACTATTATCACGCTGGCAATACCGATCACCATGCCCAATACGGTTAAAGCAGTCCGGATCTTATTAGCATTAAGGGCAATAGCCGCGGATTTAATTGTATCTAAAATATGCATAATAGACTTGAGTGCACAATTATTCATAACGCAAAGCTTCCACCGGTTCCAGTTTACTGGCTTTGCGGGCAGGGTAAAGGCCAAAGATAATCCCCACGATAGATGATACCCCGACAGCTAACAATATTGACTGGATTGATAAAATAAAAGCCCATTCATAACCCATAAATTGAGCGCCGAGCGCGATCAAAAAAGAAAATATGGCCCCGCCGATAATTCCTATTATTCCTCCCAGAAGCGTAACCGCGACCGATTCAAACAAAAACTGATTCATAATATTGGCTGTGCGGGCGCCGACCGCTTTTCGAAGGCCGATTTCCCGCGTCCGCTCGGTTACCGCCACCAGCATAATATTCATTATTCCAATTCCGCCAACCAAGAGAGACAGAGCTGCCATAGCCGCGAGGAAATATTTTAGCGCGTTGGTAACCGTGGTGATCACATCCAGGGCCTGAGCGCCGCTGCGTACCGTGAAGTCGTCATTGGCACCGCTTGAATCAATAATGTCATGCCGCTCCCGCAAGGTCAGCTTAACATCTTTAATTACCTGTTCTATGTTGTCTTCGTGGTCAACTTTGGCCCGGATCAAGCCCAGGTGATTGACCCCGGCAATCAACTTTTGCATGGTCTTGATCGGGATAAATACCTGGTCGTCATAATCCTGAAAAGCCACGGTTCCCCGTTCTTTCATTACCCCAATTACTGAAAATGTATGTTTTTTTATTTTAACCCGCTGTCCCATTGCTCCGGATTCGCCAAACAATTCGTCCCTGACCGTGGAACCAAGAACAACTACCCGGCTTAAATTGCGCTCTTCCTCCTTAGTGAAAAACCGGCCTTGATCCAGTTCCCCGTCCTCCACTTCCACGAAACCGGCACTGCAGCCGCTTAGATTGGTATCATAAGAATTGGCGCCCCAGCTTACCGTGCCCACTCCCTTAGTGTAAGCGACTACATCAACTAAATTTTGCGCATTCTTCTTTTCCTTAAGAGCCATAGCGTCTTCATAGGTTAAGGTGGTAATTGAAATCCCCATCATTGAAGCGGGCGGACCTTCTTCCTCGGCTGACCCGCCGGGCATAACACCAATTATATTAGTGCCCAATGACTTAACCTGTCCCAGTATCAAGCTCTGGGCTCCGGCGCCAACCGCCATAATCACAATTACCGCCCCCACACCGATAACAATGCCAAGCATAGTTAAAAAACTTCGCGCTTTATTGGAAAGCAGAGCGGCTAGAGAGGTGTGGATAGATTGGGTAATGGTGTCAAACATATATTTAAAAAATCTAAATTACAAAATCCAAATTAATTGACATTTGATCTTTGGGCTTGATTTGTCATTTGGATTTTACTTCAACAAGTCCCCATCATGCGCCACCCGCCTGTTATTAATCGTCTTATCTTCCACAATAATGCCATCGCGGATATTAATGATCCGCTTGGCATGCTCGGCAGTATATGTTTCGTGAGTAACAAGAATAACGGTATTTCCCACTTCGTTTAATTTTTGCAAAATTTCCATTATCTGTATGCCGGACTTAGAATCCAGATTACCGGTTGGCTCATCGGCAAAAATAATTGAAGGGTTATTGACAAGCGCCCGGGCAATGGCAACCCGCTGTTTTTCACCGCCTGATATTTGATTGGTAAAATAATCAAGGCGATGGCCCAGGCCCACATTCTCCAATACTTTACGCGCTCGCTCGTCAATATTTTTTTTATCTTGCGCGTAAGTCAAAGGAAGTTTAACATTATCCAAAACACTCGTACGGGCAAGTAAATTAAACGATTGAAAAACAAAACCGATCTTCGCGTTCCGTAAATCCGCCAATTCATTATCACTTAAAGTAGCGACATCCCTGCCGGCAAATTCATACTTTCCTTCACTGGCTCGATCTAATAAACCCATAATATGCATTAGAGTTGATTTGCCGGAGCCGCTCGGGCCCATAATCGCCACAAACTCGCCTTCATTAATAACAAAAGAAAGCCCGTGGAGTATCTTGGTCACGAGCCCTTCATTCTCAAACTGTTTTTTGAGATCTTTTATATTAATTAACATTTTGTTTCTAATTACATATCATTACAAATTTACGAATACTAATTTAAACATTTGTCATCCTATTATAACATTCGTAAATTCGTAATATAATTTGTAATTCGTAACGTGTTATTTGCTATTTATAATTGAAGTAACCACTGTTTCCCCGGCCTTAATGCCGTCAAGCACTTCAACCATCCCTTCATCCCCTCTAAGGCCCAAGACGATTGAGCGTTCATCAACATTTTTACCTTGAAGAATACGGACATATTTACCCGAGCCGTTTCGGTTGATCACAGCACGGCTGGGGATAATTATTACATCATTTTTCATGGCTGTTGTCAGAATAATATTGGCGGTCATGCCGGATTTAACCCCGTATTCAAGCGGATCAAAACTGATTAATACTTTATAGTAAATCACATCCTGCACCACGGTTTCCGCCGGCTCAATAAAAAATACTTCACCATTCAACTTAATATCTTCGCCATAAGCATCAAGGGTGATTTCAGCCAGATCCTTGATCTCAATCTTGGCAATATCAGCTTCTGAAATAAGAACTTCAATCTCATAATCATTTTTCCCAAGCATGGAGATCGCGGCTCCCATGCCGGCGCTCACTTGCTCGCCCTTCTCATAATCGGCCCTGGTAATAGTTCCGTCAATCGGGGCGTATATTTTTGAATGTTCCAGCAGTTCTATAATATTATTTAGCGCCGCTTCAGTCTGCTTGACTCTGGCTTGATTAAGCGACACATCATAACGGCTGGCCGGCGCTAAAATTTGATCAAGTTTGGCCTGGGCGACCAACCAGGCCTCATGGCTTGTATTAACCTTTGACTCACCGGCTATTACCAGACTATCACCGCTAAGCTGGGCCGTGGCGAGAGAGTTCTTTGCGTCTAATACGGCTTTTTCATAATTGGCAATAGCGGTAGCCAGAGCGTCTGCCATCTCGGCTACCTTGGTTTCATAATTTAAAATCGCGTCAGCGAGTGTCTGTTTATTTCCCTGGATTGTAGATATTGCCGTGGCAATGGCAGTTTGTTGCGTGCTGATAGTAACCTTAAAAGCGTCCAACTCGGCTTGGGTAAAAGCCGAAGAAGTGATGCTGTGTTCCAGGGCGCTAAAACAATTATTTAAACCGGAAAAAACCTTATTAAGAAGAAAAATCGTATTTTCCTGAGCATTAAGTACTCTACTGCTGGTATTACTGGCTTTAGCCACGGCCAAACTGTTGCTGGCTCCGATTAATAGAGCTTGCGCCTCATTATAATCTCCTTCGGTAGCAATTTTATGATCCGGATTTGATTTTGACAGCTGATCTTTGGCATCTTCATCGGTTAGCACCCGATCAATAGCGTCAAGCGCGTTATTAGCAATGGTATTTTTTTCTTCAGCAGTTGTAAGCGCGGTCTCAATCGCGTCATCCAGCGCGTTCTGATACGAGGCTTTGGTATTATTAAGATTTGTTTCCGCGGTGGCAACCGCTTGCTCGGTCGGGGTGAGATTAGAGCTTAGCGGGGACACAAGGTCAGCCAAAGTTTTTTCCGCCTGCCTGATAGACTCATCAACAGAATTCTTAGTTTTTTCCAATTCTATTTTTGTTGATTCATAAGCTGCTTTTGCCTGAGCTTCGCCGGCCCGGACCACGGTAATATCATGGCTGGTCGCGCCGGCTAATAATTTATTCAAATTTTCACGGGATATTTGCAGATTCGCTTCGGCTTCCTGTTTTTTAATATCCAAATCCTTATGCTCCAGCTCGGCCAACAACTGATCCTTAACTACCATATTACCAACACTAACTAAAATTTGGGCTATCCGGCCGGAATTTAAAAAATTCAGATCAATCTCTTTATCCGCTTTAACCGTGCCGGTCTCGGAAACTGTCTGAATAATATTGCCAAGCTCAGCTTTGACAGTTTTATATGTTACGTCTTCGGATCCGTTGGTAAAAACCAGTACGGCGATAATGCCGACAACGGCGATAATAACTAATATAATAATTGCTTTTTTTATAGACATATATTTATTAGACTTGAGTGCACAATTAGTATCTACTGCAATTTCCATATTTCGGTAAATTTTGCATAAAAAATTTTGGCCTATAATTATCACATAAGCAAAAATTTTTTCTGCAAAATTTCCTCAAAATCTGAAAATTTCGCTACAATACTAATTGTGCACTCAAGTCTATTTTTTTATTTTATCCAGATTATTGATTATTTTTTTCACTTTGGCGACAAATTCATCAATATTAAGCTCTGATTTGACAAAATAATATTCCGCGCCAATATTTTGACAGCGTTCTTTTATTGCCTTGTCAGTATAATTCGTAAAAATAAATATAGGAATATTATTGGTTTCCTTGTCGGTTTTAATTAATTTTAACAATTCAAAACCTTCAATATCAGGCAAAATCAAATCAAGCACGATCGCGCTGGGAAGAGCTAATTTAATCTGCTCCATGGCCGTATTTATCGCGCCTGTTCCATTATGAATAGCGGTTTCAAAACCATCAACCCTGAATTTGGCCTGTAAACCATAAAGCAGAGCCACATCGTCTTCTATAATAAAGATCTTCTTAGCCATTCTTAGACAAATTAATTATTATTTTCATACTAACATTATAGCACAAATTAGGCGTAAACGCACATTAAAATAATAGCAAATTTTTACAAAATAAAAAAATGGCAAGCCACAGCATTCCCGGGGTGAACCCGCCTGAATGCTTATGCAACAAGGCGGGCAGGCCCGGATTACTGCGGTAGCGCCAATTTACTCCTTGTTTTTTAATCTAACAAGTATTTAATCAGGCGAATTTTCTAATTACTCCTTTTACTACTCCTTGAATAAGCGGATCCCTGGCGTAAATCGGCTTCATAGCAGAATTAGCCGGTTGTAAACGGATACGGTTGGTTTCGCGGTAAAACTTTTTAAGCGTGGCATAAGCATTATTTAAGAGTGCCACGACCACATCCCCGCTTTCAGGCGAAGGATTGCGCTCAACTATCACAAAATCGCCGTCAAGAATCCCTTCCTCAATCATTGATTCGCCTTTAACCTTAAGGACGTAAGAATTGGCCTGATCCGCTACCAGATCGGCCGGCACAACAATAGTTTCATTCTCTTCAATTGCCTCTATTGGTTCACCGGCAGTAATCAAACCGGTCAAAGGCAATGAAAGAGCCTCTTGCCAGTTTACTTTAACCGGGTTTAACTCAATTGAGCGCGCTTCATTAAATGACTTTTTTAAAAATCCCTTGGACTTAAGATTCTCAAGGTGGACATGCACGGTCGCCGGGCTGGATAAATCAAAATGATCGCCAATTTCCCTTAGCGAAGGAGCAAAGCCATGTTCACGGGTAAAATCGTTTATAAAATCCAAAATTTCCCGCTGGCGTTTGGTTAAATTTTTTCCCATATATTTATTAACTATTTAATTTTTTAATTTTTTGACCGGCCCACCAAAAGCTAAATATTTAACCGCCTAAAGGCAGGCTGGGAATTTTGTTTTTATGGATATTAGAGATGGTTATCCACATGTTCAAATGAACTATAACACTTATTATACACGAACAAAAAACGAAAGTCAAATGTTTAAAATTGATTAGGAATTTAAAGCAAAATATAGTATAATAAACTCAAACCTGCAAATGTATTCAAGTCTACAAATATTGAATATACATAATTTAATAAAATCTTTAATATGAAATTTCGTAATCCCCTAATTTTTCTTAGCATTATTATCGGTATTAGCTTAATTTTTTCCCCGGTCCTGGCAATAACCTTTGACCCTAATCATATCATCAGTGACGCGGAAATATTGGACGCGAACTCTATGAGTCTTACGGAAATAGATCAGTTCCTTCAAAATAAGGGCGGCTATATTTCCAGCCGCAGCTTCCCTAACCATGAAGGAAGCCTAAAAACCACTGCGGAAATAATATATAACGCGGCTCATAATTGGAACTGTGAAGACGCTGTTAATCTCTCGGATAACCCGACTGAAGCGGAAAAAGCCCTTAAATGTCGGCCGATCACTATTAATCCGCAATTTCTCCTGGTCCTTCTCCAAAAAGAACAGAGTCTGATTGATGATAAAACTCCGAAGCAGGGCCAGCTGGACTGGGCTACCGGCTATGGCTGCCCGGACGGCGGCGGCTGTAATGATCGCTGGCGCGGAATCGGCAAGCAGATCAATTCCGCCTCGCTCCAGTTCTTTGATTATATAGAAAACCCGCATCATTATAAATATCAGATGGGCCAAACCTACAACCTGGCCAACACCGGCCGGCCGGATTCAATCGTCACGCCCCAAAATCAAGCCACGGCCGCGCTCTACAATTACACCCCGCATGTCTATAATGGAAACTTTAATTTCTTTAAACTATGGCATAAATATTTTACTGTCCTCTACCCGTCCAACACCCTGCTTCAGGTGAAAGGCGAAGCCGGCGTTTGGCTGATCCAAAATGGCGTACGCCGGCCATTCCTTACTAAAGGAGCGCTAACCTCCCGCTATGATATCAATAAAGTTATCCAGGTGAATAAATCTGATTTGGAAAAATACATAAAAGGCGATCCGATTAAATTTCACCAATACGCTCTGGTCCGAAGCCCGCGCGGTACCGTATTTCTGCTGGTTGACGATAAGCGGCGCGGCTTTGCCTCAGGCGAGGCGCTCAGGCTGATTGGCATAAACCCGGAAGAAATAATTGACGCCGGCTGGGATGATATAAACGTTTATAAGGAAGGCCTGCCGATCACCGCCACTTCCACTTATCCAATGGGGGCGCTCTTACAGGACAAATCAACCGGCGGAATCTATTATGTTTCCGAAGGGACCAAGGCTCCGCTTTGGGACGCGGTCCTTCTTAAGACTAAATTTAAGAACCGGGTAATAATCCCTGAAACTCCGGAAAAATTAGCCAGCTATAAAACAGTGGAACCAACTATCTTTGGCGACGGTGAACTTATCAAAATTGACACTTCGCCCGGGGTCTATGTGATTGACAATAAATTGCGCCGCGCCTTTTCTAGTGGCGCCATATTTGAAGAGCTGGGCTATAAATGGGAAAATATAATAACCGTGCCCAAAAAAATATTTGAGCTCTACGCCGAAGGCGAGCCAATCAGCCAGATTTATTCCGAAGAAAATATAGAAATAATTGACCCAAACGCGACCACTACGCCGGCGGTTGCCAGCACAACCGAAGAGGTGGCGACCAGCGCCGATGAGCTATTACAGGAAGAAATAGAGGATATAATGAATCCATAATACTTAAAGTAACAAGATACAAGAAACAGGGATACAAACAAATTAAAAGATACAAATTAGAAACTGTTTTGAATTTTTAATTTGTATCTTGTTTGTATCTTGTGTCTTGTATCCTTGTGTCTTATGTCAATTGTTTTCGCTGCCATTACTCCTCACCCTCCCCTCCTAATTCCCTTAATCGGGAAGGATAATTTGGCCAGGCTAAAAGATACGCAGAATGCTTTTAATAAGCTGTCCGAAGATCTTATTAAAGCCAGGGTTGATACAATATTAATTATTTCCCCGCATGGCGAGCTTTTGAATTCCGCTTTTGTTTTAAACCAAAACATTGAATACGAAGCGAATTTTGAAGAATTCGGCGATTTCTCTAGCTGCTTGACCTGGCCCGGCCGCCTGGGGCTGGCCCAGATGATTAAGTCTTCTCTTAAAAATAAAAACTCTTTACATTTCTTAACTAAAAAAACAATTGACCATGGGGCGGCGGTGCCGCTTTTTTTGTTAACTGAAAAGCTTAAAAATATCAGCATTATTCCCATGAATATTTCCGGCCTAAGCCATAAAGAGCATTTTAAATTTGGCCAGGCTATCCAATCCGCCCTGATGGACTCGGAACATCGTGTCGGCATTATCGCTTCCGGCGACCTGTCCCATCGCCTTTCGCCGGACGCGCCAGGCGGTTTTTCTCCGCGCGGCGCCAAATTTGACAATAAACTCCTTGAGCTGTTAAAAAAACAAAAAACCCGGGATATCCTGGATTTACCAAAAGACCTGATTGAAGAAGCCCAGGAATGCGGCCTTAAACCAATCCTAATCCTCCTTGGAATTCTGGATGGCCTCAAATATACCCCTCAAGTCCTATCCTACGAATCCCCTTTTGGCGTGGGATATCTGACCATGAATTTTAAGATATAATTTATAGTCAAGGAATTTG
>JAGLPO010000043.1 GCA_023137275.1 Candidatus Parcubacteria bacterium
TGCCCTTTGGGCATAAAATGCCCCTTTTAGGGTATAACTTGCTATTAAACAATTATATGACAAAAAAATCATCATCCGCTATCCTGCTGGCGAACGAACAGGAAACTAAAGCTGATAATAAAAAACCAAAAGGGTTTTTAAAGATCTTTTTAATAATTTTAGCCACCTTTTTATTGTCTTCAATTATTACTCTGGGCGGATTGGCTTTTTATATATACAAACAAAATCCGTTTAATATCCAGGCCTGCCTGATTTCCAGCTTTCTTAACGCGTCATCAATCATGGACAGTAAAACCAGCGACAGCCGGCCAAGCGCTGGGGCCGGAACAACAAAAACCGCGTCAGATCAATTTGATCATCCTTTTTTGTCGCCGGAGCAGGAGGTTATGCTTGAAAACGCCGGTATTGATGTAAGTACGCTGCCAACCACTCTTTCACCGGAAATGAAAGCCTGCGGCATTGATGCCTTGGGTGAGAACCGGATAAACGAGATCATAAACGGCGCTACTCCGGGTCCGTTAGACCTGCTTCGGGTTAAATCGTGTTTATGAATATATAATAGACTTGTCGGGCAAGCAACCTGCTGTCTGTTATCTGTCATCTCACACTAAACTCACAGCCGCAATAATCCTGACGATAAAGATTTAGCTCTTTTGACAGGGCGCAGGCCTTTTTAAAGCCGTTTTGTTTTTTAAAATCTTTATCTAAAAATTTAAGGCTGAATTTATGGGCCAAATTATTGCCGATATTAATTATTGCTTTAGCGTCTTTATGCGGACTAACGCTCAAGGTGGTGGTAAACCAGGTAAAGCCGAGCCCGCCGGCCTTAGCGGCTGTTCTTTTAAGCCTGTCCTTATAACAGATAAAACAGCGCTCTCCCCTTTCCGGGTCATTCTCATGGCCCTTGGCCATCTCCAGCCAGGCGGCGTGGTTATAATCTTCAGAAATTAAATTTAATTTATGATCTTTAGCTATCCGTTTGGCTTCTTCCAGCCGTTTAACAAATTCTTCCCTGGGAAAAATATTGGGATTATAAAAATAAAGAGTGACTTGATAATCACTTTTTAATTCCCGGCCGATAGCCGCGCCGCAGCCGGCGCAGCAGATATGCAAAAGCAATTTAGGTTTTCTTTCTCCTTTTGACATAAATAATCACAAAAATTATAATTCCGATCAGGCCGGCAAAAAAATCATATTCACTGACCGTGCGGCCCGGTATGTAGCTCTGCATTAACTCAACTCCGGCCGAAGCCAGCACGGAGAAGAAAATAGCCGTTAAAATAGCTGTTTTATTAGATATTTTATGCAACGCCAAACTATACAGGATTAAATAGGCAAGCACGCCAAAAAGCAGAATATGGAACAGCTTGTCATGCCAGCTAATCATTACGCCGTTATACGGAAAGGTGGGAAAACCGGTTACTATCAAAATAAAAAATAACCAATTAATCAATAAATAATATCTAAGATACTTATTCATAATAATTTTCCACAAATCAATCCCGAGTTACTCGGGATGCGGGTAAAAAAATTTTACTTACTATTCTGTTTATCTATATAAGCAAAGGCTAAAACCACCAATAACATCAACGCGGCCATAGCGGCTACGGCGATCAGCTTGCCCAGACTTTGGAGAAAAAGGGCTGCCAGGCCAAACACGGCCGCTATTCCGTAGTAAATCATAACTGTCTGGCGCTGGGTTAATCCCAAATCCAGGACCCGAAAATGCAGATGTTGCCGGTCGGCGAATTTAAAAGGATTTTTGCCGGCTTTAAGGCGCCGCCCGATCGTCCAAACCACATCCATTATCGGGATGCCCATAATAAGCAAGGCGATCGCGATCTTCCCGCCGGAAATAATAGCCAGGACCCCCAAAGCATAGCCAAGAAACAGCGAGCCGCCGTCGCCAAGGAATAT
This sequence comes from Candidatus Parcubacteria bacterium, assembly GCA_023137275.1. Taxonomy (GTDB): domain Bacteria; phylum Patescibacteriota; class Patescibacteriia; order Patescibacteriales; family UBA12075; genus JAGLNE01. The sequence continues at coordinate 1,918 of JAGLPO010000043.1, forward strand.
TTTGGCCGGATGCCAGTTTAAAATTAAAAATCCGATCGCGGCTCCGGCCAAAGCGAGCGAGGCCACGCCAATATCCGGCTGAAAATACTGGGTGGTCATGGTAAAAAGAAAGATGATAAAAGCGCCGATCGCTACCATGCCGCTCACCAGTCCGTCCACTCCGTCAAGCAATTTGGTCGTGTACATCATACCCATAAGCCAGAGAATTATTATAGTGTCGGATATTATGACAAAACTCCGGACAGTATTGTCCCAGGTAAACAAGGGAATCTCCAAAGCGCCCAAATTTAAAAAGCCGCCAAAAGGATTGCTGATCTTCTCAATCTCCACTCCGCCGGCCACTACCGCTATGGCGGCCAGAATCGGAAAAATAAGCTGTTTAAGCGGACTAAGATTATATTTGTCGTCCAAAACGCCCCCGATCATCAGAATAATTCCGCCAAAGAAAAAACCCAGCCAATGGCCGGCTTCCAAATTGCCGGAAAGGATCAAGTTTTGGATAAAATAAAGCACAATAAAAAAAGCGAAAAAAACCGCCAATCCGCCCATAAGCGGCGTTGGTTTGGTATGAATTTTCCTTTCCTTGTCAGGCTGGTCAACAATATTCAGCTTTCTGGCTAAAGGAATAATAAAAAGCCCTAGCCCCGCGGCCAAGGCTAAACTGGAAAAAAATATTAAAATAAATACCTGATATTCACCCATATTAACCCACTATTGACAAATTATTATTTATTAGGTATAATTAAATACCAAAAATAAAATATTATTAATTCTAAAAAAAGAAAAGGAGAGAAAAATTGGCAAAAAAGGAAAAAAATGAAATAAAAAGCAAGAAAACAAAACTCCCTGAATTGACATTTGATCTTACTGGATGCGGTTCAGTAGTTATTGTTTGTGAAAGTTTTAACAAGACGGCTAACAGGGTAATTAACCTTGTAACCAGTGAAAAGGTTAAATTTAGCTTGTTCCTAATGGAAAAGATAGATGGAGAAAAGGCCAAAAATTGGCCAAATGAATATGATACATTAATCTATATTTCAGGATCAAAAGTAAGCTTTGAAAAGCTATAATAGAATCACCGCCCGTATACTACAATAATTTACATTCGTAGTTGTCGGGCGGCTTTTTTATTTCAAAATCTTTTTCCCTTTTTCAATAATCACTTTAGCGTTCTCGTCTATTACCACCACATCCCGGCGTTTTAAATTTCCTAATAAAATATAATTAGCAATCTCGTCTTCAATCTTTTCCTGCAAAAGCCGCCTAAGCGGGCGAGCGCCGAATTTAGGATCAAAACCCTCTTTTGCAAGTATTCTAATCCCCTCTTCCCCGGCTCGCAGGCCAATGCCTTTAAGCTCAAGCATTTTTTTAATCTGATTAAGCATTAGCCTAGTAATATCAACCACATTCTCCATTGAGAGCGGCTCAAATACTATTACGCCGTCAAAACGGTTTACCAGCTCCGGGCGCATCATTTTTATTAGATAATCATTTATCAAAGCCTCTTTAAAATCGTCAATATTCCTGCCTTTAAAAATCTGCTCCTGGATAAAGATCGCGCCAACATTGGAAGTGGCGATTATAATGGAATTGGTAAAATCAATGGTCCGTCCCTGGCCGTCGGTTAAACGGCCGTCATCCATTACCTGTAAAAATAGATTAAGAATATCCGGGTGCGCCTTTTCTATTTCATCCAGGAGCACCAAGGCAAAGGGACGCTGGCGCACCGCTTCGGTCAAATAGCCTTTGGCTCCTTGCGCGTCGCCGATCATCTTTTGGACGCTGTCCGGGTGCTGGTATTCGCTCATATCCACCCGAATCATATAATCTTCATCGCCAAAATATATCTCGGCTACGGACTTGGCCAGCTCGGTCTTACCAACACCGGTCGGGCCAAGAAAAAGAAAATTAGCGATCGGGCGCTTGCCTTCGCGTAATTGCGTCCTGGCCCGCCGCAGGCTGGCGGAAACCAGATGAACCGCCTCTTTTTGGTTTATCATCCGTTCGTGAATTCTGTCTTCCAATTCCAAAAGCAATTTGCCCTCATTCACGCCGATCTTGGTTACCGGGATATTGGTTTCCTCGCTGATCACGGCCGCGATATCGTCCCTGCTTACCAGGGCATGCTCGCCTTTGTTTTTGGCAACGCGCACGGCAACCAGCTCCAAAAGCCTGGTCGCCTTTTCCGGCAAATACTTGTCATGGATATATTGATTGGATAATTTAATTACCTGTTCAATCGCGTTATAAGAAAAATAAACCTTGTATTTGCCTTCAAAATAACCGATCTTGCTTTCTATTATCTGGATCGCCTGGTTGCCTTCCGGCTCAGCCACGTCCACCACCTCCATTATCTGGCCAAGGTTTTTGCCCTCAATATATTTAGTATAATTCTCCTGGCTCGCGGCCGCCAGACAAAAGATCTGTCTGCGCTCCAAAGCGCTAGCCAAAACTTCAGCCAGATCCAGGCTTTGCTCGCCGCCTGAGGTAATGCCGATCATATTCTCTATATTGTTGAAAAAAAGGACTATATTGCCGGCCCGCCGGACCTCGTCAATTATCTGCAGCAGGCGCCCCTGAGCCTGGGACGGATCGGCCCCGCTTATCAGCCTGGAGGCGTCAACTTCAACCAGACGCTTATCCTGCAAAAATTTAGGCACATTTTCCCGCACCATCAGCTGGGCAATGCCGTCAATGATCGTCTTTTTCCCGACCCCGGGCGGCCCGATCAGAAGAACGCCGGCCGCGCCAGACTCAAAATGCTGCCAAATTTTATTGATCTCCTGTTCGCGGGCCACGCAAAAATCCAGCTTTCCCCATTTAGCCGCCACTGTCAAATCGTAGCCCAAAGTATTCAACGCCGGCGTAGCGACCGAAGTATAGGCCCGGTCCATATTAGTGGCAGGCTTGAACTGAGCCATTTGCCTAAATTTTTGGTAAACTTCAATTTGCTTTTCATTGATTATAAACCAAAGCAGGACATTGTATATTTTATTAGTATCTACTTCCAGATCATAGAGCAGCTCTTTAAGCACTTTATCTTTATTAAGGCAGGGGATAATAAAATTTTTGGGTGTTACTTTGGATTGGCCCATTTGATAGGCTGATATATAAGCCTCAATCAAAGCCTCGCGCAAAGTCCGGGAGAGCTCGGTTTTTTTATTGCCGCGCTTAAAATCGGCAATTCGTTTTTTAAGCAGCTCCAGCAAATTTTTACTGTCCACATTCAAGCGCGAAAACATGGCCGCTACCTGGTTATCCGCCAGGCTTGCGAAAAACAAATGGGCCGGCGTAACATGAGCCTGTTCCAGCTTATGAGCCAAGAGAAATGCCTCTTCCACTTTGTTATTTGCTTCCTTGGCGTAACCGGCGGAAACATCAATTTTCAGCTTGCTTTTAGCCGCTCGCAATTCATCCCAATTATCAGCAATATCCTCCTTGCGCGCTTTTTCTTCATAAGTCAAAGGCTTGATCCGGCGCATACGGCGGATCTCCTCGCTTAAGCGGTAAAACACGAACATCGCGAACAGCATGCCGATCCAAAAAACAAGAATTAAAATATGCTTTTCCCGCCAAAACGCGAAAGCGCCCAAATCAACAGAATGCTCGCTGGCCAAATAAACCCAAAAACCAAGGGCCAAAATCCCCAATATACTTAAGGCAAACGAGATCAGATTAATTGCCAAATGGAATTTTTGGCGCAAATGATCCATCTCAATCATTGCCCGCCCCAGCTTGGGCGCCCAATAAAAAAAACGGTTATAGGCAAAGGCCCCAAGACCCAGCCCGTTGCAATTCGGGCATTTAAGGCCGTATTTATTTTTGCCTTTGCCAAAACAAACCGGACAAACAATGTAGGTGCTTTCTGATTTAGCCATAAAATATAATAATGCGAATCCACAAATTTATGCAAATTCTGCAAATTGCGAATTATACGAATAATAATTAACTCACCTTACGCACTAA
>JAGLPO010000044.1 GCA_023137275.1 Candidatus Parcubacteria bacterium
ACCTTAGAAAAAGTTATAATTAATAAAATTTAAGCAAAAATGCTAAGATAAAACTTGTTTTTATCCTCGTTTTTGTTTAAATTTTATTAATTATAACTTTGTTTACGTGATAAGTGCGTAAGGTGAGTAATTAAATTTACGTTAAACTAATTGAAAAAATATTTCGTAAATTATAACCAGCGGAACTATTACCCAGCTTACGAGCAGCAAGCTTGCGACAATCAGCCAGAATATCATAACAAAACTCCTGAATATTATCTGGACCAGACGCATAAAAATACTTATCAAGCGGCCCTGCCAATCAGATTGCCCGTACATTGGTTTCCAAAAATTCTTTATCCATACTTTTAGCGCTAATCCTTTTTCTCTGTACTTGAGAAAATTAATAAGCCCCTTAAGCACATGAAGAAATCCCCTGGAGTACCACCAGAAAGGAAACATAATAATATCCCGCGCGATCTCACCGAGAATTTTTATACTATACATGTAGAAGTTGTTGGTAAGCATTTTCCAGACGGCAGAAAACAGACGACAGACGACAGTAAATACTTTTTCGCCTATTTTCTAACTATTTAATACTAAATAAATTATAACATTTTTAACCGTTTATTGGCAAATATTTTGTCCAATTGACAATTCAAATATACGGTGTTATACTCATATTACATTTCCTTAAACAGGAATTTTTTGTTTTAATAAAATAATCATTGTTAATTGTTATCCGCCAACTGGCGGAGTTAAATGGTTAACTGTTAATCACAATGGCTCACAAAAAAGCCGGCGGCAGCGCCAATAATTTAAGAGACTCAGCCGGAAAACGCCTGGGAGTTAAACTTTCCGGCGGCCAATACGCGCGTGTTGGCGCGATCATTATCCGCCAGCGCGGCACTAAATATCATCCGGGCGAGAATGTTAAAAAAGGCAATGACGATACACTGTTCGCGACCGCGGCCGGTTTGGTTAAATTTACCACCCGCAAACTGCGTAAATTTAATAATCAATTAAAGCAAGCCAAAATCGTTAATGTAATACCGATAAAATAGGAATAAAAAGAAATAGGAAAAAATAAAACAGGGTAAACACCCTGTTTTATTTATTTTAGAACTTTCGCATTTACTAAAAACTTAAATTTTGCTGTCATTGCGAGAAGCAAAGCTTCGTGGCAATCTCGTGATATATGCGTCTTTCACGGGATTGCCACGGCCTTCGGCCTCGCAATGACAATCTAACTATCTTATTTATTCTTATTTTTTCTTTTTCTTCCTCTCACTCAAACAAACTCTAACAAACTCAACAAACAAGGGATGCGGATCAAGCGGGCGGGAAATATACTCGGGATGGAACTGGGTACCGATAAAAAACGGGTGGCTGCTTATCTCTATGGCTTCAACTATTTTTCCGTCCGGGCTTAAGCCGGCTATGGTCATGCCATACTTCTTAAATTTGGCCCTATATTTATTATTAAATTCATAACGGTGGCGATGGCGTTCGCTGACTATTTTTTTATCGTGAAATTTGGCATAACTCCTGGCCATGCGCGTGCCAGGAATGATCTTGCAAGGCCAGCCTCCCAGCCGGATAGTGCCGCCGTATTGTTTTTTGGCAATTAATTCCTTTTGCTCGGGCATTATATGAATGACCGGATGCGGCGTCTTAGGGTCGCATTCTTCGCTATTGGCGCCCTGGAGCTTGATCACGTTTCTGGCAAATTCAATTACGGCCATCTGCATGCCATAGCAAAGCCCGAAATACGGCAAACCCTTTTCCCTGCAATATTTTATCGTCTTGATCTTGCCCTCGCTTCCCCGTGTACCCCAGCCCTGGGGCACGATCACTCCGTCATATTGCGCCAAGGTTTTAACCCCCTTTTTCTCTATTTCTTCCGTATAGATCCAATGCAAGTTTGGTTTGCATTTATTTACTATACAAGCGTGGCGAATAGCCTCTATAACCGAAATATACGAGTCAGTCAGGCAAAAATCGCCGGTTGCAAAATACTTTCCGACAATGCCGATATGTACCTCTTTTTTGGGCCGTTTTACGGCTATTGCGACACGCTGCCACTCACTCATATCGTCCTTGCGCTTCTTAATTCCGAATTTATCCAGAATCCTATCACCCAGCTTGTCTTTTTCAAAATTAATCGGCACATCATAGATTGATTCTATATCAGGCGCGGAAATTACATCATCACGCTTAACACTGCAATGAATAGCGATTTTTTTGCGGCGCGGCGCGTCAATCGGCACCCGGGAGCGAGCGACAATAAAATCCGGCTGAATCCCGGCGCTATTTAAATTCCGTACCGCGTGCTGGGTCGGCTTGGTTTTCATTTCCCCGATTTTAGACGGAATCGGCAAGTAAGATACCATTACAAAAAGTACGTCGTCCGGGTTCTCCAGATGCATATAGCGGGCCGCCTCAAGAAACAATAAATTCTCATACTCCCCGGCCGTGCCGCCAACCTCAATCACCATTATCTCTGCCCCGGTCTTTTTAACCGCCTCCTCAATGCGGCGCCTGATCTCCATTGGCACATGCGGCACTACCTGCACGCATTTCCCATCATATTCCAAATTCCGCTCTTTTTGGATCACGGTCTGGTAAACCCGGCCAGTGGTCATATAATTCTCCCGATAAATATTCTGATTTAAAAACCGCTCATAATTGCCAATATCCTGGTCGGTTTCGTCGCCGTCTTCGGTAACAAATACTTCGCCATGTTCAACCGGATTCATTGTGCCGGCGTCAACATTAACATAAGGGTCAACTTTTATACAGCTTACTCTGTAGCCTTTGGATAATAAAATCCGGCCGATTGAGGCTGTGGTTACACCCTTTCCAACCCCGGAAAGGACACCGCCAATCACGAAGATATATTTTGTGTTTGGCTTTCTTCGCCTCGCCGTAGCCTTGGCGGAGGCGGGTTTCTTTTTAGTTTTCTTAGGTTTCATATGGGGATACATTTTTATTCTTTTTTAAGCACTTCCAGCTTTATTATAGCTTTTTCCTTGCCAAAACGCAATTCTACTGTATGCTTGCCAAATTTTTTAATTGGCTGTTTTAGCCTTATTTCATAAGGCTCTACGTTATATTTTTGAATCTTTAATTCCTTGGCAATCGCCTTTTTATCCAAACCGGCATAAAGGGTGCCGGCATCGTTTACCTTGGCGCTAACAATAATTCGTTTACGATCCAGTTTTCCGGCTAACTTAATTTTATCCTTGCCGGCTTGTTTTTCTTGTTTTTTCCGCTTAACCGCCTGAGCGCTTAGCATATTCAGGGTGTGTTTGGTAACAATATCAACTATGCCTTTGGGGATTAAATAATTCCGGGCATAACCTTCCGGAACCTCTTTAATATCGCCCTTGTTGCCTAGTTTAGGCATTGATTGTAGTAATACTACCTTCATATTTTTTATTTATCTTCAGTTGAAGTGCTAATATCAAGATCAGCTGATTCAGGCGTGGATGTTGAGATTTCTTCCCCTTTGAGCAGAGCCACGGCCGCGTCAAGCTGGGGATCATTATTTGTCTCATAATCTTCAATCGTTAGATCAATCTCATAATCCGGCATAATTCCTTCATCATTAATACTCCTCTTGTTTGGTGTCAGCCATTTAGCAACTGTGATCTTTACGGATGATCCATCATCAAACTTATTCAAAGTCTGGACCGAGCCCTTGCCAAAAGTCTGTTTACCGATAACAGCCGCTTTGCCATAGTCCTGAAGCGCGCCGGATACGATCTCGGAGGCTGACGCGCTGCCTTGGTTTACCAGGACAACAGTCGGAAAATCCTTAAGCCTGGCCCGGCCCCGGGCCAAATGCTCTATCATGCGCTCGTCGCTATACTTCTCTGTTACCACGACATTATCTTCTATCCACTCGCTGGAAATTTCAATCGCCGTATCCAGATACCCGCCCGGGTTATTTCTAAGGTCCAGAATTATTCCTTCCGGATTATTGTTGATAATATCACGCACCGCCTGATTAAATAATTTTTGGGTGTCATCATTAAAATTTGTAATCTTGATAGAATATATCCCATCATCACGCAGATTGGTCCTTACGCTGCTGACCACTATCTTGCCTCTGGTAATGGTTATCTCTCTTACCTGATCTTCGTTTTCGCGCTTAATCGCCAAAACTACGTTCGTGCCTTTAGGCCCGCGGATTTTACTAACCGCTTCATCAATGGAAATCCCTAAAGTGCTTTCTTCATTAATGGCTAAAACCAGATCACCGGCGCGCAGACCGGCTTTTTCCGCCGGCATATCCGGCAACGGAGCGATAATTGTTAAAATATCGTTCTTAATGCCGATCTCCGCGCCGATTCCTTCAAATGTCCCTTTTAAATCATCCTGAAATTCACGCGCGATTTTCGGATCCATAAAAACCGTGTACGGATCGCCGATGGACGACACTAACCCCTTGAGCGCGCCGTAAAATAAAACTTTTTCATTCAGATCTTCTTTATCAACATAAGTTTCTTCAATCGCGTCCCAGACTTCCCAAAAAAGATCAAAGTCTATATCCTGGCTAATTGTGCCAGGCTTGACTTCCTGATATTTGCCCAACAGCTTACCCACATAGACAACTTCTTTGGCTGCCAGATCTTTCAATATTTCATTTTTCCCGGTTAAATACACTCCGGCGCCAAAACTGATCCACAATAATATAATAACTAATATTATCCAGATGATTCGCTTGATTTTTTTTGATTTTGTATTTTCCACCATATATTTAAAGATATAAGACGCAAGACGCAAGACGCAAGACGCAAGACGCAAGACGCAAGACGCAAGATACAAGGACACAAAATACAAACAAATCAAAAGATACAAATTTTAATTTTTAATTTGTATCCTGTTTTTTGTACCTTTATACATTCCCATGTCTTATCTCTATGCCTTTGATATTTACCTTATCAATTCTACCATATTTTATAATTCTTTAGCAAGAAAAATATTTTGCCCTTGCCAAGACCTTAAATAGACGATAATATAAGGATAGATTTCAATAATTAACAGTCAAGGAATTTTCCCCCCGAGGCGGATCAGCCTTGGGCTGAGAATATTCCCGACTACTGTTAGCGCCCTTTGGGCCTAACTAGACCCATAAAAATAATATGTCCAATTTTATAATTAACGGAGGGAAAAAATTATCCGGTAAAATAAAAACAAACTCAGCTAAAAATTCCGCGGTGGCTATTCTTTGCGCTACAGCGATGATAAAAGGAAAGACCAGTTTGGTAAATATGCCGGTTATTGAAGAAGTCAAACGCGTTATTGAGATACTTGTGTCCCTGGGGATAAGCGCGCGCTGGACAGGAAAACATGAACTTGAAATTATTAATCCCTGGAATTTGAATTCTGACAATATCAACCGCGAATCATTTATAAAAACCAGATCAGGACTGCTGCTTATGGGCGCTCTACTTTCGCAGCAAGATAAATTTACTTTGCCCAATGCCAGCGGCTGCAAACTGGGCAAGCGCACGGTCAGCCCTTATACCATCGCCCTGGAACATTTGGGAATTGAGGTAAGCTGCAGTGATGACCACTACGAAATAAACAAAAAAAACATAAAATCCAACGAATTTACCATGTACGAAACCAGCGACACGGCCACGGAAAATACCATAATGGCGGCCGCGCTGGCCCCTGGCAAAACAATTATCCATTTCGCGTCCTTTAACTACATGGTACAGGATCTTTGTGTCTTTCTTGAACAGGCCGGGGCAAAAATCAAGGGAATCGGCACTCAAACCCTAAAAATTACAGGCGTAAATAAATTAAAACCGGTTAAAGATTACCCTATAATGCCGGATCCGATTGAAAGCATGGCCTTTATCTCAATAGCCATTACAACAAAATCCGAGTTGAAAATTACCCACTGCCCGATAGACTTCCTGCGCCTGGAACTGGAAAAATTAAGATTAATGGGACAAAAATTTAATATTAACAAACCTTATAAATCTGACAATAAATATTTTAATTTGGTTGATATTATTATTAAGCCGAGCCAGTTAAGCGCCTTGCCGGATAAACTGCACCCGCTTCCATACCCGGGTTTGAATATAGATAATTTGCCCTTATTCATCCCGATTCTGACACAAACCAAAGGCACATCCCTGGTTCATGACTGGATTTACGAAAATCGGGCAATTTATTATACGGAATTGAATAAACTTGGCGCCGATATAACTCTCCTTGACCAGCACCGGGTATCTGTGTTCGGACCGAGCGAGCTTAAAGAGAGCGAGATTATTTGCCCTCCGGCTCTGCGCCCATCAATTAATCTGCTTATCTGCATGTTGGCAGCTAAAGGCCGCTCTATCTTAAGGAATTCATACTCCATTGACCGGGGCTATGAGGATATAGTGACTCGCCTTAATAAACTTGGCGCCGACATCAAAGCAACCGAAAAATTAAACTTTTAAAACATTTTATTGTTGTCATCCTGAGGGCGAAGCCCGAAGGATCCCGTGGTTATTTCTCGGAATTCTTCACTCTCGCTCGCGCTCGGGTTCAGAATGACACTATTATGAATTTAAACCAACGGAGACTGCTTTATATTTTTTTTATAATCGCTTTTTTGATTATAACACCTCTAATTTCTCTTTATGCCACCGGCTATAAAATAGGCGGTGATTTTCGCATCCAAAAAACCGGAATATTAATACTTGATACTGAGCCAAAAGGGGCCGGCATATCCCTTAACGGCAAACAGCTGCGCCGCCCTTTAGCCAGCTTCTTTAACCAGACTCAATCGCGTATTACCACTCCCACTAAAATCAAGAACCTATTACCCGGGGAATATGATGTTCAGCTTGAGTTGCCCGGCCATTGGCCTTGGCAAAAAAAATTAGTGGTTGAATCAGGGCAATCCACTTATGCCGAAGACGTAGTATTGTTTAAAAATGACATTCCCAGGCTGATAAATAGCGGCCAATACGACAATATCGCGTTATCACCGGACGATAAATATTTAACAGCCAAAAAGGGCAACGGCTTTGTCTGGCTTGAGCTGGAAAATGAAAATATTCAAACTACTGCCAATACTACCGCCGAGCCGGATGATAGACAAGTTAGCTACCAATGGCCGCCTGACAACAATCATTTAATCGCTAATAACTTTTTGATTAATTTAAGCGGCTCAACCGTTAATTATGATTTATCTGTTGCTATCAGTTCAAAAATCACCAAAATCAAATGGCAGGATGATAATAATTTAATTTATAAACTAAACAATAGCCTCCAAAGTTATAACATTAATAACAAAAAAATAGATGTTATTAAAAGCAATCTTGTGTTTGACGATTTTTTACTAAAAAATCCAAATATATTTACCGTAGCCAGAGGGGAGCAGAATACCGTGCTATCAATTTGGAATTTTGATAATAATGATCCGCTAAGCAGTATTAACCTGCCAAAAGCCGAATATCGCTTTGAGCATCCAGGCCATGATTTATTAAACCTCTACGATGCCAGGCATCAGATGCTTTATTTAATAGATCCTTTTTCTACTTTTAAAAAGCTTAAAGATATTATCAGTAATATAACGCAGAGTGTATGGATAGATAATAATTCTCTGCTTTATTGCAATGACTTTGAAATCTGGCTATATGACGCGCGCGGCCAGAATCGTACGCTACTGACCCGCATCAGCGAGCCGATCAAAAAAATAATCTGGCACCCCAGTAATAATTACGTGATTTACGCGACGAAAAACAATATCAACATAATTGAGCTTGACAAGCGGGATAAATTCAATATCACCCGCCTCCTGGAGCTTGATAATATTAAAAGCCCGACATTGGACCAGGCCGGCGAAACTCTGTATTTCTCGGCCAGCACTAATAACCAGGAAGGGATTTATAAATTAACAATACAATAAATACACGAAGACAACGAAAAAACACGAAAAAAACGAATAGTTACAAAAACTCATTCGTTTTTTTTCGTTTATTTCGTGTCTACTTCTTGCACACTTCCTTATTAAAAAAATCCATTAATTCTTTGCCGATGTCTTTCCTATCCATGGCGTATTTTAGCGAGGTTATCAAATAATTAAGCGGATCCCCGGTTGTCAGCCATTCGCCGTCCTCAACCTTTTTAGCGTAGAAATCACCGCCGTCTTCAATATATTTAGCAATAGCGTCAACGATCCAAAGTTCATTGCCCTTTCCTAAAGCCGTTTTACTAAGAACGTTAATTATGTCCTGATTTAAAATCATTCGCCCGAAATCAGCCAGGTTTGACGGCGCTTCTTCAACTGTTGGTTTTTCAACTATTCCTTTTATTTTCATGGTATCAGGCTCAACATCAACAATGCCATAGCGGACCACCTGATCTTTAGGTACTTCCTGAACGCCGATCATTAAGTGTCCGGTTTTTTCATAGTCATCAACCATTTGTTTGGTAAACGAGGTTTTGGATTTTACCATATCATCACCCCAGACAAAAACAAAGGGTTCGTTTTTCACTAAACTTGCGGCCGACAAGACCGGCACGCCATTGCCGTATTGCGGCATTTGCCGCACATAAATAAAATTTGCCATATCAGCAATTCTTTTAATTTCTTTTCTTAGATCATTTTTGCCGGCTTCTTTAAGGTCGTTTTGCAAAGCCCAGTTATAATCAAAGTGGTCTTCCAAAGGCTTTTTATCCCATTTGGTTATTAATATAATATCTTCTATGCCGGCCTCAACCAATTCTTCCACCACGTACTGGATAATCGGTTTATCAACGATTGGCAGCATTTCTTTAGGCATGGCTTTGGTAGCAGGCAGCATGCGAGTACCAGAACCGGCTACGGCCACAATTGCTTTTTTGATCTTCATAGATTAGACAACAGACAGCAGACGACAGACAGCAGATAACAATATTGTCGAATGTTTGCCTTTGAATTAAATTAATATCTTATAAAATATTTATTATGCAAATGACTAATTTCCTGTCGTCTATCGTCTGCTGTCTGTCGTCTGTCCACGCCATTTCCAGAAATATTTGAGCCAGCTGATAATGTGGGCGCGTGCCAGGCGGTTAGTTAACGGGGCAATGAACCAGGGTTTTTGGGCGCTGCCTCGTCCATGGTCATGGATCACCCGGGCGGATGAAAAATAAATAACCTTGTAGCCAGCTTGCCATAATTGCCTACAAAGGTCAATATCCTCAAAATACATCCAGAACCGTTCGTCAAAGCCGTTGCCAACTTTTTCTAACGCGGATTTTCTGATCAACAGACATGAACCCATCACCCAATCCACTTCTACGGGCATGTGCTTATCAGTTTTTTTAAGCAAAAAAGCGTCTAATTGGGATTTAAACAATTTGCCCATGAAAGTTCGGCGATAAAACGGCAGCCAAAAAGTTGGGAAACGAAAACAAGAGTCTTGATGCTCAAAATCCGGATAAACCAATTCCGGCGCCACTAAGCCAACCTTCTTTTTTTTCTTAATAAAGTCATACATGTTCTTAGCCGCCTCCGTTTCCAGCCGCGTATCATGATTAAGAATCATTATATACTTTCCTTTGGCTTTCTTTATCCCGATATTATTGCCCGCGCCCATTCCTGAATTTTTTTTATTATAAATATACTTTGCCGTGGGAATGGCCAGCTTGACTTGATCCTCAATATTTTCTATTGCTCCGTTATCAACAACGATCACTTCATACTCAATGCCGCTCAAATCACTCTGAACGATTGATTTAAGACAAGTGAGGGTTTTTTTCGTGTCTTGATAATTAACAACGATTATACTTAAATCCATAAAGTTATAAAGTTGAAAGTTTATAAAGTTTATAAAGCATGTTTAGTTTATAAAGTTGAAAGTTTGTAAAGTCCATAAAGTTGTTTCTTTAAAAACTTTCAACTTTATAAACCTTACAAACTTTTTACTAAGACACTACCAGATAATTAATTTCCTCACAATTCTCCAGTACAAATCAAATACAGGATTTATGACTCGCAGTTTCCAGTCGTCTATTTCCTGGTACCAGATCCGGCCGGTTATTAGTTTGACAATATCTTTATCTTTAACAACTCGCAAACTTTGATTACGCTTTCTTGCTTTTTTTAAGTATGACCACGTTTGAGGTTTTAAAAAATATGTCCAGACTTTAAATTTTTCCTTAATCCAGCCTGATTTAAGCGCAAATAGTATTAAGCCTATCTCCATTATAACAAATGCTGGTAGAATTAGTAATAAGGTTGCATAGTGATAACAAATTAATATGGTAATTATCCGATTCCTATCCATCCAGTAGTATTGTTTGATTGATTTAGCAAATTCATACTTGTGGTATATTATCGCCTTGGGCGCGAGTACGCAGCGATAGCCGGCAAGCCAGGCCCGCCAGCCGATCTCCTGATCCTCGTTATACATCCAATACTCCTCATCAAAAATACCGACTTGCTTGATAAATTCACTGGTGAACAATACAGCCACGCCGCTTGGGTAATGGATATCTTGCGGCTCATAACTCATAACTCGTAACTCATAACTTTCTCTGTATCCGACTGAGTAACCAAAACCCAAGAAATGGGTGGTGTTGCCAAGACTATTTATTCTCTCTTTATCCTGATACAGCATTACCCGCGCCTGAATAAGCCCGGCCTTTTTTTCACTTTCGGCTGCCTTCACTAGCTCGCTTACGCACGATTTATCTAAAACCGTATCAATATTAAGTACTATATAATAATCAAAATCTTCTTTTAGAGCCAAGTGGATAGAATCGTTTACGCCCTTAGCATAACCATCGTTATTCTCATTTCTGATAATGCTGGCTTCGGGAATAATTTTTTTTATCATTGTCACACTCTTGTCGCTTGACTCGTTATCAGTTATAAAAAATTTCATCTCTTCCGCGTAATCCTGAACGCGCAGGCTAGGCACAAAATCCGGTAAATATTTTTCACCATAATCACGCCAATTCGGGGTTATTATTATCGCCACTTTCTTGTTCATAGATTTATGTTTTAGCCTTGGGTTTAACCCCTGCTTTTTCGCCAATAACAGCCATAAATTTACCAATCGGCCAGGCCAATTTAAGGATCAGCCCCTGCCACCCAGGGTGCCACTTTTTAAAATATTTAAGCTGTGAATCCTGCATATAGCGCTGGGTAATCCCGCGCGGCACCTGCTTAAAGCTTGCGCCAACCAGATCCACGCACTCGGCCGCTGGCGTGTACCAGACCTGGCCGTTAGCTTTTTTGATCTGTTTGCAATAATCCACTTCCTCAAACCAGAGAAAATAACGTTCATCAAAATAAGGCAAAGTGCTGTCGCTAAATAATTTAAGCTCCCGCACGCTCTCCATATTAATCATAAAAAAAGAACCGCGGATTGAGTCCGCTTGAGCCGCTTTAGTATAGTCAAAATCCTCTCGTAAATATTTGCTTAAAATATTTTTAAATACATGCGGTAATTTAAGAACGATTACCAGTTGATCTAAAAAAGCCGGGAAACAACGCACATGCTTTACTAAATCCCCTTTCTTGTCTACTAACCGGCAGCCGGCCACATTTGCCTGCTTATTACTTTCCATCCAATCATACATTTTTTGCAAAGTATTTGCGCGCACGACCATATCAGGATTAAAAACCAGCGCGTATTTACCGTTAATTTGTTTTAGCGCCATGTTCCAGGCCTTGCTTAAACCCAGGTTGATATCATTTTGAAGTAAATGCGCTTGCGGGAATTCTTTTTTGACCATGGCAACGGTATCATCCTCGGAATTATTGTCCACCACGATTATTTCATACGCAAAATCGGTTTTGCTGGCCAATAAAGCCTTCAAATTCTCTCTTAATTTGTCCTTTACGTTCCAACTAACGATTATTATTGATAAATCCATCATACTTTATAAACTTTACAAACTTTCAACTTTCAACTTTTAACTTGTTATATCTTTTTCCTTATCTTAAATAACCTAGCATATTGTTTTAAGAGATACTGTTCAAACAAAAGAGTAAACACAAACATTCTGAAAGCAAACCACAAAACTGAAAATTTTTCAAGCAAGCTAAGTGTCTGCCAATATTTAATAAATATTATGTGTTTATTCTTAAAACCTTGTTCCTTAATCCAACGGGCTTTATTCTTCCGATTAAAGGCAACTTGCAAATTGCCCATTCCCTTGGCGCTGGCACTGCGATCATGATAAATTATTGCCTTGCTTACGCATTTAGAAGTATAACCGGCTAGTTTTAAACGATAAGCCAGATCGCAATCCTCTTCATACATAAACATCAGTTCGTCAAAATACTCTACCGCCCCCTGTCCCCCTCCTTCTAAAGGAGGGGGGACTATCTTAACATCTTCGAGGGCGGAGATACGGTACATGGCGGCGGCGCCTGATGGGCCGATAATTTCTTTCTTGTCATATTGCCCCGTATCCTTTTCGCCCTGTCCAATGTCTTTAAACCTAAGGGCGCTAATCTCTTTAATTCCAAAAGTATCAATTATATTAGTTTTTATATTATTTTCAAAATTCCATTTATAAATTCTCGGGCACACCGAGCCAAGCTTATCATCATTGTCCAGGGCCTTAGCCATTTCTTCAACCGCCGCAGGCTCCAAAAGCATATCCGGATTTAATAGTAATACGTATTTTGCGCCCAGTTCTCTGGCGCGTTGAATAATATTATTATTCGCTTTGCTAAAACCGATATTCCCTTGGCTCCAAATAATCTCCGCGTCTTTATAATTCTGGCTAATATAAAGTGAGTTTTTATTTTCACTTTGATGTGAATTATCCGCTGCCACTATTTTATAATCCGTAAAAGTCTGCTTGCTCAAGCTTGGCAAAAAATACGGCAAATATTTTGCCGTATTTTCTCCATAGGTTATGAAACCAATAACTAACTTCATAATTATAATCGTTTTTTGGCCAAGGCTTTTAATTCTTTGTTAAATTCATGGATCGCCTGGTTAATGCGAGGGTCAAAATTTTCGTTTAATTTTTTCTCTTTGACAATATTGCCGGCATCTAAAAGGGCGTCAAATGTTCCAGCATCAAGCCACACTCCCTCAACCATAGCTACTTCTAATTCATCTTTATCTAAATACCAATTATGGAGCTCTGTTATTTCAATTTCTCCCCTATCGCTTGGTTTAACTTCTTTAGAGGCTTGGATCACTCTATTGTCATACACATATAAACCGGTTAAAGCATAATCACTTATCCACTTCTTAGGTTTTTCCTCTATTATTTCCGCTTTCATATTATCATCAAATTTAACTACGCCAAATCTTTCCGGGTCTTGGACTTTCTTGGCAAATACCTTGCTTCCCGATTTAAAACTTTTTATTTCCCGAGACAAATCATCTTCAAAAATATTATCTCCCAATATCATGGTCACATTATCATCATCAATAAAATCCTCGCCAACAATAAAAGCGTCAGCCAGGCCGCGCGGCACTGTCTGAACTTTAAATTCCAAACGAATGTCAGTACGTTCAAAAATTGAGCCGAGCAAATTCAAATACTGTCCGGAAAAATCAGGAGCCACAATAACCAATATTTCTTTAATCCCGGCCTTTACCAGCAAGTTCAAAGGATAAAAGATCATTTGCCGGTCGTAAATCGGCAATAATTGTTTACTGGTTGTGGCGGTTAGCGGAAACAAACGCGTTGCCGTTCCCCCTGCAAGTATTATTCCTTTCATATAAACAGACGACAGACGACAGACGACAGACGACAGAACCGACTTCATAGGATTCTGTTATCTATTTTCTGTTATCTGTTATCTTTAATTTTAAATATTCTTTCAAAGCTTCTTTGTAGTCCCGGAGCGGTTCGAGTTTGGTATTTAGAAGTACGGCGTATTTAGGACGTTTGGCCGGGCGGGGAAACTGCTCTGGCGTAACCGGATTCAATTTAATGTTTATACCGGCGAGTTTAAATAATTCTTTAGCCGCTTCGTACCAGGTTGCGGGCCCGGTATTAGTAATATGGTAAATCCCGAACGGCTTCATATCTTCAACCAGTTTAAGAGTGGCAGACGCTAGATCCGGAGTATAAGTAAAACAGCTTACTTCCGCGTCAACCGCGTCAATCTCATCACGCTCTTTGCTTAATTTAAGCATAATGTCAAAAAAACTGGGCTTGGCCGCATCACTTTTACCCTTAGGACCAAACAGCTTGGAGGAACGGATCAGATAATATTTAAGCCCTTTATCAGCGAGCGACAATATGGCCTGTTCCCCAAGAAGCTTGGTTATGCCGTATTTGCTAATCGGCATTGGCAGGGCATCCTCATTGTAGCCCTTTTTATTATCCCCGTCAAAAATATAATCCGACACATAATGGACTAAAAGCGCGTCCAATTCCAAAGCAATATGAGCCAATTTGCGTACGGCATCGCCATTGATCTTCCGCGCGCGCCCTTGCTCTATCTCGCTCTCTTCGCATTTATCAACCGCGTTATAAGCGACCGCGTTGATGATAATATCCGGTTCAATCGTGCTCACGCTTTTCTCAAGCCGGTTAAAATCCGTAATATCCAATTCATCCCGATCCCAAGCAATCACTTCATAATCACGCTCAAACACCGAGATCAATTGCGACCCCAAATTGCCCCGTGCTCCTAAAATAAGAACTTTGAACATAGTTAATTACGAATACTGCTTTTTATAATATTCTTGATACTCCCCGCTTTTGACTCGCTGCCACCAATCTTGATTATTTTTATACCAATCTATGGTTTCTTTTAAGCCGTCTTTGAATTTAACTCGCGGCTGCCAGCCAAGTTCTTTCCTTGTCCGACTAAAATCTGTCGCATAACGCAAGTCGTGGCCAGGGCGATCTTTGATATAATCTATCATCTTTTCATCTTTATCCATTAAATCAAGTATTATTTTTGTTAATTCCAAATTTGTAAGCTCATTATCCCCCCCTAAAAGATACGTTTCGCCCACCCGGCCTTTCCTGATGATTTCTTCAACTCCTTGATTATGGTCATCTACATGAATCCAATCCCTTATATTCATCCCGTCACCATACACGGGAACTTTTTTATCTTCCAATAAATTCGTAACAAATAAAGGGATTAATTTTTCCGGAAATTGGTAGTGACCGTAATTATTTGAACAATTTGAAATAGTTATTGGCAATTTATGAGTATAAAAATATGAACGCACTAAATGGTCTGAAGCTGCCTTGGATGCTGAATACGGATTGCGCGGATCATATGGCGTATTTTCATTAAAAGCTCTGTCTTTCAGCCCCAACGAGCCGAAAACCTCATCGGTTGATATATGATGAAAACGGATTCCTCCGCTATTTTTAGCCGCATCCAGCAATACCCGCGTTCCCTCAACATTGGTACGGATAAAATCCTGACTTGATTGTATAGAGCGATCCACATGTGATTCGGCTGCGAAATGCACAATTAAATCAACTTGGCTCACTAAATCATTCATTATGTCAACATCGCAAACATCGGCTTTTATGAATCTGTAATTTGGATTTTTTTCTATGTCTTTCAAGCTTTCTAGATTACCGGCGTAAGTTAAAACATCCAGATTAATAATTGAATCATCCGGATGTTTTTTTAGCCAATATCTAATAAAATTAGAGCCGATAAAACCGGCGCCGCCGGTTACTAATAATTTCATAATTACTTATAATTTACTTTTAATTTTATCCGCTGTTTCCTGCATTTCCTCTTTACTTAGCTTTTTAATATTTTTCAAATCTATCCCTCCGCTATGCCCGTCATTCTCGTGCCGGGGAATCAGCCAGACATGGGCGTGCTCTACTTCTTCGCCAAAAACCAGTTGGACAATGTAATCGGTTTTAAGGGCCTGTTTTTGCGCGTTAGCGATTTTTTTAACCAACTCAAAATACGCCCCGATATTTTCCATATCCCAGACCCAGCGATAATGCCTTTTTGGAATTACCAAAGTATGGCCCGGATTAAGCGGACGAATATCAAGAAACGCAAAAAAATCATCATCCTCATATACCTTATAACTCGGCAGCTTGTTGGCAATGATTTTACAAAAAATACAATCCATACTAAGCGGGTAGGTTGTCCTACAACCCTAAATTATAAGTGTTCTGTAACCTGCTTAAGGCAATGCTCGGCTTCGCCCTCGCCATAACCGCTTTGCGGCCATCGTTCCAGTCCGTCTCCCTCGGCGCGGGGAACAACATGAAAGTGGGCGTGTGGCACATGCTGGTTGGCAGCGCTTTTATTGTCAAGAAAAACCGAATAGCCCTTAACCCCCAGGCCGTCCATCATGGCCTTGCCGATCTTCTTAACCGCCAGAGCCATGGCTGAAAATTCTTCATCGCTTAGCGCCTCAACATCGGCTTCATGGCTTTTAGGCGCCACAATAGTATGTCCCGGGCTGATCGGCAAAATGTCAAAAAAAGCCAGAACATGTTCATCTTCATAGACTTTGTAGCTAGGGATATCCCCGGCGACAATTTTGCAAAAAATACAATCCATAAGTTAGTAAACAGACGGCAGACAACAGACGACAGAATCGTCTACGTTGCTGATCGCTGTATAATATTTTATTACTTAATCTTATATGGTGAATTTTTATCATCTTCCCAGCGAATCTCGTCTATTTCTTCGGCTTTATTTTTGCCTTTATATAATTTATTCGGCATATTAACACACCAACCAGAAGAATCAGACACGCATTTGTATCCATGCACTACTCCGGGCGGGACAATAACCATAGTCGGATTATCCGTGCCGACTTTAATTATTATGTGTTCGTCTTTATTTGGTGAATCTTCTCTCCTGTCCCAAAGATAAAGCTCAAAACTGCCCGGTCCGATAAAGACAAAGCAGTCAGACTGAAATTTATGCTCATGCGGACCGCGCACTACGCCCGGCATAGTTTGGCTGATATAAGCCATCACGGCCTTATATTTGCTTTCATCCTCGCGCCATATTTCAGTAAGCCAACCACGGCTATCCTCAAATTTATTTAATTTTTTTACAATAACGCCTTTGATCATAAACACTTTTAACTTTATACTTTAAAACTTTTTACTAAAAAACTATCTTCCCAGCTCCCTAAACAACGGCATGCCGGTGCTGGGGTTGGTCGGGACATAAATCGTGCCTTCCCTGTCCTTAAGCTCGTTGATGTAAAGGAAGTAGAGATAGTTGGTGCTTAAGCTCTCATTAATGATCCTTTGCGAATCACGCCGGCCCTCGGCTTCTATCACTCTGCGTTCCTTTTCCTTTTTTTCTTTAGCTAAAATAAAATCATACTTTTCGGCTTCCTGCTCGGCTTCTAATTTTTCTTGAATTGCCTTGGCAAGATTTGGCGGAAGTACCACGTTCCGAAGTAGCACGCTCTCTATATTTATCCCCCGCTCATTTAATTCATTTGCCAATTGCTCCTGAATTTCCCCGGCTGCTTCTTCGCGCTTTTCGCTGTAGATATCCTTGGCTTCATATTGGGCGATTATATCGCGGATAGAAGTCCGAATGGTCGGACGGATAATTTTCTCATCGTAAGTGAGACCCAGCTCCCGATACACATCACTGGCTTTTTCCTCTTGCAAGCTATAAAGAACAGTCATATCCAGGTCAACATTCAAACCCTCTTTGGTCAACGCCGTGATCACGTCTGAGCCATAGCGCTGGCCCTCGCCCTGAACAATACTCATAGTGTATTCTTCTGTCCGGATGCTCATACGAGTTACTTTAGCCAAAGGAATAACCAAATGAAAGCCGCTGCTAAGCTCCTGGTCTTTTACTTTACCAAAAAGCGAATAGACCCCGGTCTCACCCGCGTCCACAATTTGGATTGAAGCGAAAAAGAGCCAAACCACGAAAAATAAAAGCACGATTGTTAAAAACGCGTGCTTAAACTTTTTTTCTTTTGCTAATTTCTCAATGTCAATTGGATTTGCCATATTTTTTAGTTTAGATAAATTAGATAAATTAATATTTTTAATATTTAAATTGCCAACACGCTTAAAAATAAAAAATATTGCCGCAATAATAATTAAAATCGCTATCAAGTCTTTGCCCAGCATTGGGCCAAAAAAAACAATCGCGAACAAAATCAACGGCCAATTTTTCTTTAACTTATCAATCATTTTTATTTTGTTTAATTACAACAACTATTATACCATTTGTCAGCCACAAAAGTAAAATGATATTAAAATTAAGATACGCGATTACTATTCCCTGATGGATAAATTCAAGTAAGGCAAAAATAAGCACTGCTCCTGTTAATACATAGAAAGTCTCTTTTAAGTATTTTTCTATCATAAAAAAATAATAAGACACAAGATGCAAGGATACAAGATACAAACAAATCTCAAATTAAAAATTCAAATATTAAACTGTTTGTATCTTCTAATTTGTGCCTTTTAATTTGTTTGTGTCCTTGTGTCTTGTATCTTGTTTCTTTAACTTTTATGGTATCTTATAATAATTATTGGAATATTTCCATAATTTTTTTTCCTAAACCCTTTCCTGTTAACTCAACCCTTATTTCATCAATCTCCACATACTCACCCTCCTGAATTCCCGGAACCGAAATAATAAATTGATAAGCGCCTTTTTCACAATAAGCTTGCCTAAGGTCTGCTTGAGCGCTCGCGATTTGCCAGTTGTTATTCTTTCCCGGAGATTCATAATTTGCCAGTACGTAATTAATTCCTTCCGCGTTAATGTCTATATTTTCATCAACTTTTTTAAGGCGCGGGTTGATCATCTGTTCGCGCGCGAAAGCAAATACGCCATCGCCCGAAATAGTAACGCCGTCCAGGTTTAGAGTTAACTCTATACTTTTGTCTTTGGTATTTGTGGCTGATGTTGGCAAAATATCAAGAGAAAACAATTTATAGGTATCACTTAAGTCTAATACCTTTGACCCGGCCTTGATAGATTGCAAGCGATCCGGATGCGGTGTTACGGCCTGCATCTGTTGGCTATCAGTATATATTTTAATGTTTTCTTTTTTATCTCTAAGCAGCCTGATCTTATTTATAAAAGCGATTTTATTTTGTTTGGTTTTGATCCGCCGAGTGACAATATCATCGCCGGCGCGCAATTCAATTTTATATACTCCTTCCGGCAAGTTTGACTGACTTAATTCAATTTCACCAAGCTCAACTATCTTTTTGTTCTCATTTTTGCTTGCCTCTTTAACACTTTTATTTAATATTATCTCATCCTGATAATAAAGTATTAGCTCAAGGTCGTCAAGGTCTTTATTTTGGTTAAGATCAGCCAGAATAAATCTGAGATCTAATTTTTCATCCTTGATATAAATATAAAACTGATAACCGCCCCGCAAAGGAATATCAATTATAATTTCATCGCTTGAAGAGCTATAATCAGGCAAAAGATGTTCCTGATTCCATTCATAATTATAAATCGCGATTTCGTCTAAAGCAGGCAATGATGTTAAAAAATTTTCCAGTGAATTATAGTTCTTATCCCGCTGTAAAAATACAATCCCATTATCTTCTTGTCTTTCCCAGGCCAGACCAAGCTGATCCAAGGTTTTGTTCATAAGCGGCTGCAAATTATAACGCCAAACAATTTTATCAACCAAAGGTCCGGCTTCCAAAATTCTAATATTATCACTGGAACGAAATTTAATTTCCAAATTAGCTTTATTAAATGTCCGCGGAGCGCGCAGAGAAAAATAAACCGGGTCACCAATAATTCTCACACTGCTATCCCCTGTCTCTATCCGCTCGGCTGGTGTTAGCTTGGGAATAAAATAATTTGAGTCTTTAAAATCCTGAATGTAAACAATCTCGCCGCCCGGAACAATAGCGTGAAGTAGAAGCCAAACTATTACCAGCCCTAAAGCAAGCCATAAAATTATTCGTATTTTTATTTCAGTTTTCATCTTTAATGTAATACTGGTAAGACTTGTAATATTTGTAATCTATATTACCAGTCTTACTAATCTTACCAATTTACCAATTTCACAATAAATCCCCAATCTCCTTAAAGCGATTAACCGCTACCTTAGTATAAATTTGCGTTGTTTCCAGCCTTTTATGCCCGAGCATTGACTGAATATATCTTAAGTTTACCCCATTTTCCAACATATGGGTAGCAAAACTATGGCGCAGGGTGTGCGGTCCCACGGTTTTTTTAATATCCGCTTCCCGGGCGGCTTTTGCCACTACCACTTGCACTGTCCGCGTACTGATCCTGGTACCTAAATGATATGATTCAAAAATATATTCTAATGGCTGATATTCACGAAAGTATCGTTCAAAAATCCAAATGGCTTTTTCAGAAAGAACTGTTATCCGGTCTTTTTTGCCTTTGCCGTTGCGCACATGAACTGTTTTGCGTGCGACATCAATATCGCTTATTCTTAAATCAACCAGCTCACTGACCCGCAGGCCGGAAGAATACAATAATACCAGCATTAAACAGTGCTTGATATTGCCAGTGCCTGATATCATTTTTATTATCTGTTCTTTGCTTAATACTATCGGCAAATATTTCTCTCTTTTTGGCCGTACAATTTTATTCTTATCAAAAAATTTACGCTCCAGAATGCTTGAATAATAAAATTTAATGGCGTTTATAGCCAAATCCAGGGTAGAGCGTGATTTTCCACTTGATATTAAAAAATCAAGGTAATCCCTGATGTCTTGAACAACTATTTTTAAAGGTGATTTATAATTTGCAAATCTTAGTAGTTCTTTGTTATAATACAAATATGCTTTAACAGTCTTAGGGCTAAAATTTCTTAAGCGCATTTCCTGCTCTAGTTTATAAAACGGCTCACGGCCAATTACCGTTGTATTACCCTTAAACGATGTATACATACACCTCCTTGTTTACATAATTATACTAACATTTTAACTTATATTTAATAAAATAACAAACTTTCGCATATAACTTGTTATGTGAAATAGCGACTAAATTTAGTAATATTTATATTCCTTGCAATTAACAAAATATAATGATAATCTAAATTAAATCTTTTCTAATCCGTCGCTACATCACATAACAAGTGATATGAGACTGCGAGAAATGATAAATTTATTTTTGTTCTTTATTTAAAAATTAAAAAATCAGAATTGGGCTATTTTTACTTAAAAACATTTAACTGAGGAGGGTGACATGGCTAAATCTATGAACATAGATACTAAAGGAAAAAGTACTGTCATAAACAATAATGTTATGCTTAAACAACATGGCTGGGAAGAGATAATGCACAATCATTACTCAATAGGTTGGCGCCCACCAAAATACATGGGAAAAAGTATGAAAATTCTTGCGTTTAAAGATGCATTGATCGCGCAGTCAAGATTTAAATGATGCTCTTATATAAAAATGTGCGGAGTTCTGCCCAAGCTCCGCCCAATTCTGATTTTTTAATAAATAATAAGGAAAATAAAAATAAATTTATCATTTCTCTCCGTCCAAATTTTACTGATAATTATTAATTTAACAAGGAATCAGTAAAACTTCTCATATCACAAATGTTAAATGAAATTGGCTAAACGATTAGATTGGTTCCAACGCATATTTCAGCTAAAACCCAATATTGTAATCCAAATTTAGTGCGAGCCAACTTCACTTAACAAAGTATATCTGGCTACGCCAGAGAGTAATATTTTTATAATTTTTTATTTATTTAATTGAGCCCTTTTGAAATTTTTTTTGGAAATGAAAAAGGGGCAATCAAATATAACTTGTTGCCCCAGTTAATTCCATTTATGGAAACATCATTTAACGGCTACAGCTATGGTTGCGACCATCGCAAATAAAGCCACAAATAATACTGCACCCTCACTAATAGCGAAAGATACTGCGCCTAAACCTCCCCAAATTCCAAAAATTGCTATTCCTTTCCAAATGCTCATTTTTATCCTCCTTTGAATTTTACCAGTAATTACTAACTAATATTACATTAGTTAAGCATATTTTTTTAAAAAAGTCAATAACAAAATTTAAAAAGGGCTCTAATATTAAGGAAAATTATAAAAATATTACTCTCTGGCTTCGCCCAAATTTTTGCCTCTCTTTTCTTTATAAAGTATAATAATGAAGAGAGGCAAAAACTTCAGATATACTAAATGTTATACGCAATTCAAAAACTTAAACTAAAAAATATATGGATAAAACAATCATTTCATCTAATAACGCTCCAAAGGCAACGGGTCCGTTTTCGCAAGCCGTTTTACATAGTTCTAAATATAATTTAGAGCTATCTGGTCAGATTGGCATTAATCCTGAATCCGGTAGCCTAACTGAAGGTGGTATCACAGCAGAAACTGAACAAACACTCAACAATATTGAAGCGGTTCTTTCTGAAGTAGGCTGGGGATTTGAAAACATAATTAAATGTAGAATCTATTTAGCCGAAATGAAAAATTATGCAGTGGTCAACGAACTGTATGCTAAAAAGTTTCCAATAAATCCACCTTCTAGAATTGCCTTAGCTGTTAAAGATTTACCACTGGGTGCGTTAGTTGAGATTGAGTGTGTGGCCGCGGGAGATGAAATTAAAGAATAGTGCGACTAAGACGATTTTTTAGTTTAAGTTTTTGAACTTCTCCGCTCCGCTCCGACCCTTCGGGGCGTATAACACGGTATATACAAAATTTTTCTTCCGTCTCCGACTCCAGAAAAACTTCGTATGATACCGATATGTTAGGCGAAATAAACTTTAAAAATATTTTATGTCATACTTAATTTTAATCATTGGGCTATTAATAAACATTAAAATTTACTACTGGATTACTATTTCAAGAAAAGGGTTTAAATCTGAAACTCCCGAAGGATTTTTAAGACACTCTAATCTATACGCTATTGTAGATATTATTTTCTTTATCCTTGCGATTATTTTTTCAAGAGTTCCCTGGTATTTAATTCTAATCGCCTATTTCCTGTCATTTATTCCGGCTGGAATGTTGGCTGAAAAAAAATTTAATAAAATAGTAAAAGAATTAAAGGAGGAGGAAATAAAATAAAATATTTTTAAAGTTTACTTCGCCTAACTAATTATATCTCCGTCAACCCCTTTATTGTGGATAAATATAATAAAGCCGGCTCAATTAAGCCGGCTTTATGGTTTTGATCCGCTTTGATTATCATTTTTCAAAAGGCGCTCCTCTTGTCCAAACAGCGTGAATGACATGAGTCATTTTACGCATGACAGCTACCAGGGCAACCCGATAAGGCTTGCCATCGTCCTTTTTCTTGTTGAAGAAAGTTTTAAACATATTGTCATGGAGGACGGCAACCGAGGCGGCGTTGAATAATCTGGTTCTGAGAATTTTGTTGCCGCGTTTTGAAATGTAGCCTTTACCGTTGATACTTGTGCCACTCTGATGCACTCTCGGGTCAATGCCGGCATAAGCAACCAGTTGTTCAGGCTTTTTAAATCGTTTAATATCGCCAACCTCGGATATGAATGAAGCGGCTGTAACAGGACCGACTCCGGGGATAGACCGCAGAAGTTTTTGTTCAAGAGGGCGGTATAATTTTAGATCATTGTCTATTTCTATGATTTTTTTGCTTAAAATATGGGATAATTCTTGATACACGGGATTAATGCTTTGCTTAAAACATTTTTCCTTGTGGCGGATATCAGCCTGCTGGCGGTCAGTCTTTAACTTGGCCGCGACCAAAGAGTTTCTTTGCCTGATAAGGCTTTTTAAAATCATCGCTTCCGGGTCATTGCTGAACTCATAGCCGGCGCCGCCGGCCAGGCAGAAACGGATAAGCCTTGAATCTTTCTTGTCGTTCTTAACTCTTCTTAGATCGGTCTGGTTTTGTTTTTTAACGATCAGAGGATTAAT
>JAGLPO010000045.1 GCA_023137275.1 Candidatus Parcubacteria bacterium
AGTTCAGTTAAATCAGGGTTTGACACAGCGGACGATCTGCTTTTTTTGTTCAGCTATATTTATATCCAAAATTTCAAACCCGTTTTCACCTTTTAACTTGTTCACAACATAAGCGTCCGGCGTGATTGATCCTGATACAATTGCCTCGCCCAAACCCCAGCCGGCCTCAATTATCATCTGATTTTTATCCTGGGTTACCGGATGAACCGTAAAAGTAATGCCGGAAATCTCGGACTCTACCATTTCCTGGATCACAACCGCCACGCTCACATGCGTATTGTGCAAATTTTTCTCTTTGCGATAAAAGATTGCCCTGGGCGTGAACAAAGACGACCAGCACTTTTTAATATTTGTTAATAATGTTTTTTCAGTTGTATTTAAATAGCTTTCCAGCTCCCCGGCCCAGGAAGCGATTTCTGAATCTTCGGCTGTGGCAGACGACCGCACAGCCACAAATTTTACCTTTTCTGATCCGCCTTGAACGGACATTTTTTTAAATTCAGCTAAAAATTCTTTTTGCAGATCATTTGGCATTTTCGCGTCGCCTATTAAATCGCGAATAACATTTGAGTATCTATCAACAGAATTAATATCATCATAATTGACTTTTTTAAGCTGGGCTTCAATTTCCTGAGTTAAATCTGTTTCTTTTAAAAATCTGTCAAAAGCAGTCGCTAAAATAACAAAACCCGGCGGCACCGGGATTTTAGAATTAGTCATCTCACCGAGCGAAGCGCCTTTGCCGCCGGCAATATCAACGTTTTTTTTAGTTAATTGTTTGAATGATTTTATAAACATAAATTTTAGTTTAATGTAAATAATTATTTTTCCTTTTTTAAAATTTTATTTTCCTGTTTTGGCGAAAGCAAAATTTTAGCTCTAGTTAGCATTATATTGCCATTATAGCATAGTGTTATCTAGTCTAGAACCTATTGTATTTCTTAATGTATAGAGCTAGCTCTAAACCTAAATTTTTTATTTTTTCTTCAATAAATAAATCGGCAAAGCATTGGCCACAATTGGATCATAATCTTTGGAATATAAAATTTTTATCCTCATATATTCTCTTGCTAACAAAATCACCGGCTTGCTCCCAGTCTTTTTTTAAATAAAATTGTTTAACTTGCCCATGCTTAAAATATTGCCATTCAAATTTTAAATTTGTTTTATAAATCTCATATACTTCAAATGAAGTTTGTGAAATCATATTCCAATAGCAAGGCGTAAGCATTACTTTCCTGTCTCTTGTAATTAAATATTTATTTTTTGTCATATTTTTGCTAGTTTTAGATAATTTTTATTATTGCTCTATTGACACAACAGGCGATATATGCTACTGTATAAAATCAAGATAAAAATGTCTTGACTTAGCTCAAATGAGCTAATTCTTTCAAAACCAAAAACCCTGAATTAAAGGAGGTCAGAGAATGAACTGGAAATTTCGTGATTTAAAAGATGAAGAAACAAGGATTTTGTTTATGCGCCACGGCGCCCACTTGTCAAACGTTTTAACACCAAACGGTGTCGTTAAAGCAATGGCTACGGGATTAGCCCTGGCAAAATCAGGAATCAAAATTGATTCCGCGGCCTCTTCCCCCAGCCCTCGCGCGCTGGCCACCAATCTTAATACTCAGCTTGGGTACGGTAAAATGGTTTATACCCACACCGACATCCGCTTGTCAGACATGGCGCTGGAACACAGTGCCTGTCTTGGCAAATTAAAAGAGCGGGTCAAGGCTCACAAGCTTGAATGGAGTGAACCCAGCGTCGCTGAGGTGTTCTACGATCCCAACGAATCTTTCATGGATATTGCTAAGAAGCGAGCCGACGATGGCGCATCCGTTCTTCGCAAAATTGCCAACCTTAGTGCCGGCAAAACAATATTTGTCACCTCACACGGCGTTGCCCGCATTGAAGTCTCAATTCAATCGCTCCGAGGCGAGGACATCCACCAGCCCGAGCGACTGGCGGAAGAATGCCAGGTAATTGAGCTAATTTTCAACAAAGAAGGCAATCTTATTGAGGAAAACTGGCTCCCAACCGTGTAAAACCAGATCGTTCATTGTTTAATCAACCGGTATTGCGCTTACTTAATTGTATGTTGTGATACCGGTTCTTTTTTTATTTTTTTAATATTTTATCTATTTCCTTTTTAAACTGCTTAAAATTTTTATATAAAATAGTTTTCACGCCTAATTTATCTGCCTCAACTAAATTAAAATCCTGATCATCCGCCATAACAGCTTCGCCTGGCTTAACTTTGTATTTCTTTAAAACATACTTAATGGTTTTTGGGGATGCTTTGGGTAATTTTAAGTCAAATGTATTAATGATATTTTTAAAATATTTTCTTATATTCATTTTATCTAAAGCATAATTAAATTGCCAAGGTGTATTTTTTGATAACAATAAAATTATATAACCCTGTTTTTGTAATTTAAGGCATAAATCAAAAACCGATTTGTTTAATTTTTGAAAAGACAAATGTTTTTGCCTTAATTCCTGCCATGTTTTTTCCAGACCCAATTCTTTAATAGGCAAAGCAAACGAAGCTTTTCCCGTAATTTTACCAACTGCGGCCTTGGAAAAATATTTATGATAAATTATCTCATACAAAAAATCATAATCCAGCTTGTATTTTTTTGCCAGCCACTCACAAGTTTCTTTATAACTGCCCAATGCCATTACGCCGTAGAAATCAATAATTATTAATTTTATTTTATTTTGGATCATAATTATTTTTTCTTTAAAATTTTAACAACCCCCTTATCCGCGTCAACCTCAACCAAATCACCGTCACGCAAAATTTTAGTAGCAATTTTTGTGCCGATGATGCAAGGCTTTTTTAATTCACGAGCAACAATCGCCGCGTGGCAAGTGATGCCGCCTTCATCAGTCACAAAAGCCACGGCTCTCTTCATGGCGGGCAGATATCTTGGATCTGTCATAGAAGCGACTAAAACTTCACCTTCTTTAAATTTGTTGCTTTCTTTAATTAACCTGATTATTCTCACCTTTCCCCTGGCTTTTCCTAAGAATGCGCTATTCCCTTTTATCAATTTGATATTTTTATCAATATTATTTGTCTGGTCAATTTTATCTAAAATTGCCTTGGCTCTTCTTTTTGGTATAATTTCCCCGCCAGATACACTACATTTATAAAAAAAATAATTTTTTCTATCTTCCACTCCCCTGGGAAGTATATTTGTTTTTAAAAACTGCTTATATTCATTAAAGGTGAGGTATTTTAAAATATCTTTTTTTAGACCACGCTTCTTTTCCGGCCTATTTAGCAATTTTTTCTGTAATTCCATGCCGCATTTATGAACATCTTCATATTTTTCTCGAGTTTTAATGCAAAGATTGTATATTTTTTTATCCAGGCCATGAACAAAGTCAGGAGCATAAACAGATACCATTATAATCGGCATAAAAATTTGCATATAATCATGTAAAATTTCCAAGGCAACGATTTCATTTTTATGATTTTGTTTAAAAAACTTTCTATACCCTGATAATGGCTTATCCATTTTTTTTACGTATTTAGCATAATCATTTCCTGTATATTTATTAAAATAAGCGTTTGCCCACCCTGCATAATCTTGAGCAGGTAAAAAATGATAAAAAACTTTATCTTTAACTAAAAAATAAAAAGGATGCGGTTTATACGAAAAAAACTCACACATTCTTTTACTATAAAATTCTTCCGCAATCACAATTGAAGCTAACACCGTATAATCTCTTTGATGTTTTTCGTAGTTTAATTTCATATATTTACTTAATTATCTTAATAACCCCCTTGTTAGCATCAACCTCAACTTCATCACCATCACGCAAAACTTTGGTGGCGATTTTCGTGCCGATAATGCAAGGCTTTTTCATCTCTCTGGAAACAATAGCGGCATGGCATGTTATTCCGCCTTCATTGGTTACAAATGCAATCGCTTTTCTCATGGCTGGCAAATAACTGGGCTTTGTCATATATGCCACAAGAACATCGTTTATTTTTATTTTATTAATATCAGATTCGTTTTTAATAATTTTTACTATTCCCGAAACTTTTCCTGGCGAAGCAATAGTTCCTTTTAATTCTAAAATATTTTTATCTTTAGCGGCTAAAATTCCCACTTCTTTCTCAAAAACTTTTTTAGCTTTTTCATTAACAAAATAATATTCTTTGTCATCACATTTCCATAAAAAAAATTTCTTTCTTGCCTTGATCTTATTGTAATCCAGGCACACTCCTTGTACTAAATCTTTAAACTCAGAAAGCTTCATATAGTAACCAACATCAAAGGGAATTGAAAACCTTTTCATAATTTCCTTAATTAAAAGATTAAGGTATTGGTGTGATCTTGTATAAATACCATCCCTATATTCTTTAAGATACATTATCACACCTGTTGCTCTAAATAAACGCTGAAATTTTTTATCTATTTTAAGCTCTTTCTCAATCTGTTTAATTTTTTCTTTCATTTCCGCGGATGTTATTAAATCCGGCAGACCTTCTTTTAATATTATTTTTAAACGAGCAATAAAATCTTTTGACTTTAAAACCGGGCCTAAAAATTGATAGCCTAGCGCTTGCCAGCCAAAACGATCAACATGCTTCCTGAGAAAATTTTTAATTACCGGATCATTTATGGTTTTTCCTTTTTTTATAATTTTAGCAATCTCCCATAAACTCTCTTCTTCCAGCCTGGCCCAGGATTTGCATGGAAAATAGGTTAAAATTGATAAATACTCTCCATATTTTTCTTGTTTATTAATTTTAGAAAGTCTTTTTTTAAGATATGGGCTGATTACATCTTCCAAAGCAAAACCACCTATTACCGGAATGTAGGTATAGAGGGCTAATTCACTATAATACTTTTCAAACTTTTTCAAATAATCTAGAAGCTCTTTGTTTGATTTCTGAAAAAAATCAATTTTATTAAATTGTTTACTATAATTTATCAAATTTTTTCCGTTAATAAAGTGGTAGCTTTTTAACTGATCTAAAAAATCAGTAGCATTTTCAACTTCCTTTAGGAAAAAAGATGCAAAATTATCAAGATCCTGTTGCCTCCAATATATTAGGATCTTTTTATCCTGCCACAAAAAAATATGTCTTAAAAAAGTATGGGCAAACTCCTTAAATTCTTTACGAAAACAATGAGCGCTGTCCCGCAAATTACAATAAACTACAGCAATATCTTCCCGCTCTGTTCACAACCACCATTTTTTACTATCTTTATCTGCCATAATTATTTTTTCTTTAAAATCTTAACAACCCCCTTATTTGCATCAACCTCCACCGAGTCCCCGTCACGCAAAACTTTGGTGGCGATTTTCGTGCCGACTACGCAAGGCTTTTTAAGTTCGCGGGATACAATGGCCGCGTGACAAGTAATACCGCCCACATCAGTAACAAAAGCGCTTGCTCGTTTCATTGCCGGAAGCAATTGAGGGCTGGTAGCAATTGAAACTAGAATATTTCCTTTTTCAACTTTTTTATTATGCTGCGGTCCGAAAACCAATTTAACTTTACCTTTTACTTTTCCTGGTTGAGCTATTTGGCCTTTAATCTTATTTTGTTTTTCAATCTTTTCCTTATAAACATTTTTATTTAAAAAATCTTTTACCTTTTCTCCGTAAATATACGCCATTTCATGAGATTTCTTAATTTTTATAATTGAATGGTTCCATCGTTTTTTTAATTCTTCTTTGGATAATTTTTTTTTGCCTAATAGACAATCAGATAACTCCATTGTTGAGCTGGATTCAAGATATTTTGTTTTAATATTCCAATCTTTGGATAAACGATCAATTAATCTATTGACCAGCACATGAATAAACTGCCTTGAGTCGGCGCGCAAGGATTTAATAAAAATAATATTTTGAGAAGTCTTAAAAATATTCTCTTCTTTTTTTGAAAGTTTTAATTCTTTAATTAATTCTTTCTGTGTTAAATTAAATTCTTTACCGGTTTCATCGTGCTTTCTGATTTCGTTTAATTCTTCTTTAGTCAGGCCGCGCCCGATATACCCCTGATTTAACCAAAAATATTTTTCAAGCAGCTCTTTGTCTTTGCTTTTTGGACTATTTTGAATTTCTTTACAAGCCTGCTCGGTTAAACTTTTTTCCATCGGATTGCCTAAAATATTTGAGTAAACATAAACAGGATATTTTAATTTTTTTCTTTTTTTGATTATCTTGACTAACTCATTGCTTATATCGCCAAAAATATCCGAATAAGCCGCTGCTACTCCATAATACACGCAATCAGACTGCAGCTTATGCATATTTTTAAAAAGTTCCGCGATCTCCTTGTATGACAACTTATAAATTTTTTCTATATTGTCTTCCGCGACTTTCCTAATGGCCTTAGCGAAATTTACAGTTTCTTTTCGTAATTTATTTAATAATTTTTTATCTTTTAAAAGCAGTGGCAGGTACCCCAAATGTCAGACACTTAAGTTCAGTTAGATAAGACAGCGAGATGATGATATAATTAATAAATAATTATCATCAAGCCATATGTCAAAAAGAATAAATGAAGAAACAAAGCAAATAATAATTGAAAAAATCAGGAGCGAGGGCTTAAGCGTGCCTAAAGCTTCAGAAGAATTCGGATTATCAAAAAATACTATCTACAGCTGGATAGGGA
>JAGLPO010000046.1 GCA_023137275.1 Candidatus Parcubacteria bacterium
CAAAAATGCTAAGATAAAACTTGTTCTTATTCTCGTTTTTGTTTAAATTACATAAATTATAACTTTTTTACGTGATAAGTGCGTAACATGAGTTATTTACTTGATTTTAACATAAATTTTCTTACCGGCAAAATCAAAAAAATATCGCTGAATCATAAATGACCCAGCGATATAAATCTTATTTTAATTTACGATTAGCACATTCCATAGCACATTCCATAGAATGTGCTAATTTATTTCCTTGCCTCGCCGAAACTTTATGTAAAGGCGGGCTTTACTTAACCGGCTCTGACAACAGATAACTATCCATATGTACCTGATTTACGATTGCCGCTTCATGCGGATTATATCCCTCGCGGTCAAACACTTCCCGGCTTATCAAATGCCGGATATTGTTTTTTAAATAATATATATCCTTATTATCCGCGGTTTTAATAAACCTGACATTTGGATACGAATTTACATCCTGTTCAGTCACGGTAATAACATTGCCCCAATAGTTCTCAGGATAAGAAATAAACACGGTCGGTGAATTAAGGGCTATCTTTAGCCACTGGTTTTCCGGACGCTGATAAAGATAATATATCGTTGCCTTATCCGGACTCTTGATCAAGCGGGCGCGTGGATACTTTTCCAGCCTGCTTTGGCTTGTCATCTTAATCTCTTCCCAGCGGTAAGCATAGGTATTAAATGAACCGGGCGAAGAAATATAATGCCTTTGGCCATTCATTATCGTATAAACATCAGGCGATTCCAAAGCGCGAAAAAGCCCGCTGCTGTGAGTATAAACAGTATTGGATATGCCGGCGACAATAACGCCGCCTGTGCCAACCGCGCCGTTCTCTAATGCCGAACCATTACCAAAATCAGCTCCGCCATCAATTAATTCAAATGATCCGCCACTGCCATTTATTGGTCCGCTATGTCGCGGACGAACAGTAATTCGCGGATCCAGAACAAAACTCATGCAAGCTCCTTTGGGCTTGCGTTCCGCGTAATAAATATCAATCGTGTGAGTACCAACGCCAAGGCTAAACAAGCCGTTTTTTTCTTTGGCCTTGCGCGTACCGCCCTGGTCAACAACGGTTTGGCCGTCTATAAGCACCCAGGAGTCATCATCCGAGCTGATTGAATAATTATAACTGCCCGTAGCCGGAACCTCTATAGCAGCGCTCCAATGAACCGCGAAATAATACGGATCGCCAGGCAAATTTGTATTGATCGGAAAAAAATTACAGCCAAAATTGAGGCCAGGGTCCACCTGGGCAAAGCTGAAATACTTAGACTCATACCAGCCGGTGGCTTTTGGCCCGTTTTTTGGATCTTTAATTTTAATTATTTTATCATTTTCAGAAAAATTATAATACTGCCCATAATAGCCAAGGCTGGCACCAAAATCCACGGCGCCTACACTATTAATCCCGTTGCCAGGAGTCTCAAAATAAGTGCTTTTGGTTTCAATTACGTAGCTTTGCTCCAACTTTTTGCCATATACATCAGTCAGGTAAACCGTAAGATTATACTTAGTAGCCGGCTTAAGATTGTCCAATACAGCCGCGTGGTAAGTATTATGATCCAAATTTTGAGTTTTAGTCTTAGTGTTGTTGGCCTTAAGAGTTAATCTGCCTTTTGCCCAGCGGTTTGTCTTAAAACTGATAGTGAGCGAGGTGTCGCCTACATTCGGATCATCCAGACTGTTGGGACGAAAGTCAGAAATTATTAAGCCGGCCTGATCAATATTATTGTTAGAGCGGGTAGTAAATTTCTGCTCAAATACAGAAGATCTATTCCCCTGCTTGTCTTTGGAATAGTAGCGGACAGAGTAATCAGCTCCGGGGTTAAGCCCTTTAATTATGACTTGATGGCTATACACCCGCTTACTGGAACTGATGCTCCTGGTAAAAGACTCGTTTCTGCCATACTCCAAAAAAGTGGTAGCAGCCTCGTTTGTGTCCCAGGCAACTACGGCCAGGGTTCCGGCAATAAATGAAATATCACGATTGGTAATGCTTGGCGCTTCATTGTCCTTGGTTTCGTCAGTTTTAAATTTACGGATAAAAGAATTAGTCTCGGCCAAGTCTGTACTGACTGTAACCTGATAATAATAATTAGTCTCACCAGCTAAATTGCTTAGAACTACTTCATGCCAGGTGGCCGGCTTATTATCGGTTATAAAAGCGTTTAAATTATATTCGTTTAATCCATACCGAATAGTACCGGTTGAGCTTACATTGGTCCGCCATTTGATTTTTACAGATGATCCGCTTAACTTTTCCAAACTGATATCCAGTATTTGCAAATCAAAATCAGCTTTAACCAGATTTAATGGCAAAACTAAAGAAAAGAAAAAAATTACTAATATTAGATATATTGTTAGTTTACTTGTTTTAATCATATAATTTGCTAATATTTACTAATATTTGTAGATTTGTAACTGATTTGTAGATTTGAGTGTATATATTTCCGTGTGTAATGATATAATATAGCAATTTTTCTTAATTCTGTCAACCCCCCAGCTATTCCATTTTTTCCCATTTATTAGCCTAATTTTGCCTTGACAAAAACGTTCAAACAGGGTAAATTTAAAAAATCTCAAACACGCTCTCTTGCTAATTTGAGAGGGTCATTGACAAACCTAAAAATAAACAACGAAGGGAGGTGAGAGGTTTTTTATTTTGGCAAAATATCAGGTATTAACTTTTAACTTTTAACTTTTTTTGAAGAAAGGAAAAACAATGAAAAAATTTATGATTTGTTTTACTGCAATTGTAGTTTCTATGATGATCGCTGGCGCAGCTATGGCGACCTGCGATGGGCCAAACTGTGAA
Source organism: Candidatus Parcubacteria bacterium (assembly GCA_023137275.1). Lineage (GTDB taxonomy): Bacteria > Patescibacteriota > Patescibacteriia > Patescibacteriales > UBA12075 > JAGLNE01. The sequence goes on from JAGLPO010000046.1 coordinate 2,829, forward strand.
GAGATCTGGGGTGGTGGTTATAGTGACATAACCGTTGATGTGTGGATGGAACGAGAGACGACACAGATTGACGCCAACACATTTGAGACGCTGGCATATAACAACCAGCTGCTTGAAGGTTACGGCCGTGACGATCTTCTCCCTGTAGCAGGGTCCGCCTACGCATACAGTTACCAGCCAATAGAAGAAGTGGAAACTACGCCTTATGGGACTCATCAGCACACAGGTGAAGAGCTTCGTGAGATGTTCTTGTCGGATGAAACCGGAGATTGTGGTGAATTTTACTTTTGGGGGCAAAATTTTGGCGACCAAAAGCAGAAAACCTCAGTCCTTGAGGACTCCATGACGGCTGAAAATGGAATTGAGGGATCCACATATCTATATATGCGGGGCAATGATCCGCGCTATAGCGCAACTAATTACGAATGCGCGGAAACAACCATTGATTCCCCGGATGGTCGTATAATTCACAGCCGTACAGAATTTTTGATTCAGGGTGACAATCTCGACTAACCTGGTCTCCAGCGGGGAGGCACGCTCCCTTAAGAGGCCTCCCCCAACTAAGGAGGGCTTATGAAAAAGTTACTTATTTTGATGATGATTTGTGGATTTATTCCTTCCGCTTTTGCTAAAGAACAAAGAACCAATGTAACCGTAGATGTATTTAACTATATGTCAACGATTACCAGTGGAGATGCAGCCGATATAATAAAGGCTATATATAACCAACCGGCTAACCCCAACCCGCATTTAGGGCGCTTGCCACGAGTGCTTTTCCAATATGATGAAAACAGGAAATGCTGGTACGAAATGGCCCGTTTTGCTTATGAAATTCTGGAAAAAGATCCGGAAAAGATTAAAGCATTTTTCCGAAAACGAGGACATGTGGTTCAGCCGGCTTTTCCGGCACGCAAGATTGAATTCAACACCGACGATGTAACAATGGTTACCCGGTTACCACAAAACTCAAATACTGAAGTTCTTTGGGGTGGTGAAGTTGACGGTCTTATCAACGGGGCAGACTTGGTGGTGATGTATTGGATCGCCTCCATGCAAAAAGTATGGACAAATACCCGCCGAGTAGCGCTAATACCAAATTCTTACTATATTAGTGAAAACGCGGGAAATTCAACCGGGATTGAAGCAAATTCCGGATGGCTAGACGGTAACGGAAGCTATGCTGTCGGAGCCGGGGCAACCGGATACCGTGGCCAAGGACGCGGTTGGCGAGGCGCAAAGATAGGATGGTACTCTTATGATGGATACCCGGAAAAATTGACAAACAAAAAAATCAAAAACGACGAATCCATAAAGCCTAACTTAATCTTTTTCAACCGCCATGGACATAATCTCCAAACTGCTACTGGCATTAAAAATAATACTGAAATCATTGCTTCACAGTGGAAAAAAGGGCAACCAATTGAGTTTACGATTTATGGCATGCCTGGAGAAGATTACGCCAATCTTGAAGAAATCGCAGTTGGTATAATGTCTGAAATCGCACAGGCTTTGGTAAACGCCCGGGTAGATGTGACTCCGGATGAAGTCTGGGATGCTATTGAATATGACCGACAAGTAAGGCCGGCGATGAACGGGCAAATTATGCTCTTAAAAAGGACCGGGGCGATAGGCGCCCTTGTCGCGCACTTAAAATAAGCAATAAAACTATAATGAGGATTAAATCATGAAAAGAAAATTATTAATTACCGCAATTATTAGTTTTATTTTTATCTTTGCCGGTTGTGCAGGCCTTACCACAAGAGCACAAGTGCCTCTGGAAAGAGGCTATCACCAAGATTTAGGTGATCCTGCAGATGTGCCTTTATTAAAAGGGGTCAATGATAATTCGAAAGTAGAAAAAGAGCTAACCGGTTTACGGGAAGATATCCAAAATCTGACAAACGCTATTTTGGTTGACAAAAAAAGACCGGCAGAAAAAAATTGTGGAAAACTACCCACAAAACTACCGACAGAAAATATAGAAAAACCAAAGGCAAAAACAAAAATTGAAATTCTTGCCAAGAAAAAAATAGTACCGACTATGTCGCGACATGAAAATCGGAAACTTAAAGACAGAGTTGCCGATTTAGAGGAGATCGTCTATTATTATCATCCAAACTCAGATATTTTATCTGTTAAATACAAGGTTGGCTCAGGTTTGCTCTCAACAGAGGAAAAAATTAACATTAAAAAACTCTATGAGGAAGAGTGGCTAGAAGGAAAATGCGATTTTGACGCATTTTATTCCTATGCATCAAAAACAAAGCCAAAACCGCCACTCACAAATATGCAAGTTTCGCAACTTCGGTTGCAAGAAATGATAAATTTTCTAATAGAACTTGGTTTTCCAAAAAACGAATTTAAAATGACAGAAAACCGCGGACCTACAGACCGCTGGAACTATAATATGAAGGTGACCATCAAAGTTACTCGGATCAAAGATCCTGCGGAAATCGACAAAAGAAAAGAGGAGCGTAAACAATACGCTCCGCCATCAAAAAACCAGCCATAAACCGGCTGATTTAAAACAAGACCTCGGAACAAGTACTGCTTGCTCCGAGGTTATTTTTTTATATTTATAATGGAATTTCTTCTTTATTCTGCTTGTTTTTACCGGATAAATCAACTTCCTCTGATCTTCCTTTTTCCATATCTTCTTTTCCCCCAACCTCTATTTTAGGGCCGGCGGACTTGCCTTTGTCTTCACTCGTGACAGAATCAAGAAACTTCTCGTTTAAACTTCTCCCTTTATCAATGCGGCTGATTATATAACCAATCTTTATATCCTTTACTTGCGACGGAGCAATATTATTGCCCTCTAAACTCGTATAAATCATTTTAGCCAGACAACAATGCTTTTGAAACTCTCCCAAATTATACATTCCTGCGTGAGGCAAATTTGTGCGAAATGAAGTGCTGTTAAAATATTTTTGAGCAAAAGCGTTAATTCTATCATCCGATATTTCGCTTAATCCCGGAATTCTATTAATAATATCTTCATACAAATCCCCCGTTCTTACATCTCTTATAGCGTTATATTCCCGCATACTAAATTTTAGATTATGCAGATTCCTGATACGATTATATTCATTCCTGTCGTTTTCTAAATAATGGTCTTCTAGGGCTTGTTTTTTTATGCGCATAAAAAAACCAGGGGCTGCTTCGCTGTCCGGCAAAGTTCGTAAAACAGAGCCATCATCATTCATCCTGGACACAAAATCCTTAATACTGATTTGCTTGTCATTCTCGCTAAGGCTATACGAGCGTATAATGTTGGCTAAAGCGCTTTGACGCGCGAATTCTCTTTTGCCCAAAATGCCGTCGCTTGGAAAATCAGATTGTTCGTTATCAGCGTGTTCAAGCAATGACTCTACTGTTTCATTACTAATCGCGTCAAATTCTTTATCGCTCAATCCTGCGGCTCGCTTTGTTTGTAATTCATTATAATTCTTTAAATCATCATATTCATTTTCAATCTTTTCCTTTTCACCGCTTTCCCCTATCTCGCTAATATGCTTATCAACGTCATGTATTAATTTATTTATATTTGTTTTTGACTCGTCAACTGTTTTCGCCTTTGGTTCAGCAACTTTTTCAGTTATTTCATGCTCTTTTTCATACGGCTTGTCAATATCACGGCTACCCCTGTCTTCGTCTTCTTTTTCATTAGGTTCAAATTCGCCATCACTATCCCTATCGTGATATTCATCAATGTGAAAACCGCTATCCTTGTCGCCACTAAGCACATAAGCTGACTTACCTTCTTCCATTACCCATGTCTGCTTATTTTCCTCTGTATCATAATAACCTTCCTGCATTACTATTTTCCCGGCCTTGCCCTGCGCCCAATCCATTATCGCCGCTTTGTCATCCATATCCCCTTCATAACCCATCTTTTCTAAATGATCCTGGTTAACCTCAAAATCACCTGCCCTTAATTCGGAATAATTCTTATCCACACCTATCAACTGCCGCGCAATTGCGTGAGAAACTCCTTCCCCTTTATCAACAACAGCCGAAGAATCAATTGCAGCCGGCTTTTCTGTCTCACTCTCAATTTTTTTATCTTCAACTTCGTCTCCCTTTGATTCAACTCCAGCCGCGTTCTTATTATCAGTATTTGGTGTGTCATGTTTAGATTGAGACGGCTCATTATTCTCTTTATCATCCTGATTACCCGACATATCATCAAACCCAGTAGGGTGAGCCAACACTTCTGCCTGTCCAAGCACTACGGCTACCAAAACCAAAGCTGCGGCATACCTTCCGCTATGCTTTCTTAAATGCTCTTTAAAATTAAATCCTTTTTCTTTTATTTCTTGCTCAGCTTTTTCTATATCCTCAGCAGTTATATCTTTAACATCATCAAGCGACATGCCAGAGTCTTTTATATATTGTATATTACCATCCAGCTCCTTGGCAATAATCGGTTCAATCTGATATTTTTCCGAATAAACCGCCTTTAACATCCCCTGTTCATCATTGTCTAATTTATTTTCTGCCTGACCGCTGGCTATTATATAATTTAATTGATTGGTAATATCTTCTTTATATTTTTTTATCTCGTCCTCACTTTTATCTGAAGATTCGTTTAAAGCTTGAGTATATTGATCAGCTAATAATTCCATGGATGGCAGTTTAAAATTTCCTTCATGTTCCTTGATCGTGTCTGGTAAAATGTCAGCTTTTTCTAAAAATTTATAGCGCTCTAAATTTCCGCTTAGGCCTAATTCAATATCAGCTTTCATGTTGCTAATATTATGTCTTAAATCTTCTTCTTTTTCCACTTCTTCCAATATTGCGCCATGATCCGCGTTTGGATTATTCATAAGCTCTTGCATAAGCTTATCAAAATTGGCTTCTGCTTTCCCGGAACCAAAATCAGCGACCGCGCTAGGCTTGGCTTTTTCCATTGCCTCAATATTGCTTGTTAATTCCTTTTGTTTTTCCTTCAAGTGCTGATCTAACAGGCTTTCATAATTAAAAACATCATCCTCATCCTTTTCTTCCTGGCCATTTAGCTTGTCAGCCAGTTCATCCAGCTTTATTTTGTTATCTTCAATCCACTTTTTATCCTCATTTTCCGTGCTAATTACTGTTTCTTCATTTTTAGCTTTTTTAATTGTATCTTTTGGTTGTAAAAATTTAAAAAATTCCATATAAAAAATTAAGTTACTCACCTTACGCACTAAATATT
>JAGLPO010000047.1 GCA_023137275.1 Candidatus Parcubacteria bacterium
ATTATAACTTTATTTACGTGATAAGCGCGTAATATTAGTTAAGTTAAACTAAATTCAATTAATTGCTTTTTTATAATTTCATCATCAACTTCAAATCCGGGCAGATATGTTATTTTTTCCCGGTAACTAACATCCCCGAAATAAGAAAGCTGGGTGCGAAAAATTTTCGGATTAAATTCCGGCTTGAATAATTTTTTTCCTTGTTTGATTATCTCATCTACTGAATAATGATCTTTGATAATAAAATACAAATCCGCGTAATCTTTCCATTTTGCCCTTTGCCCGAGCGCAAACGCTTTCATTGCCGCCAGAGTTAATAAATCAGGTATTTTAATCACCTTATCCAGATTTTTTTTATAATTTATTTCATAAGGAAAATGAAAAAAGGTCACTTTTACATTATTGGTAAAAAAGGTAAATTCTCCTTTTCGATTCACCAGCACACGGCCCATGGTAGCAGCCCTGGATATTCGCCTTTTGATCGCCTGATTATTAAACCCAGCAAAGGAAAAAAGATCAAAATCAATAGAGCGCCGATGGCCCAGATGAAAAGCAATAGCCGTGCCGCCGACCAGGCCAAAATCCTTGGCCATTATCTTAAGCATGGGTAATAATTCAATTTGCTCCGGAGTTAGTATTTCCTTATGTATAATAGAATTGTTAGGCATACTTATCAAAATAAAGCTTAAAATAATTTTTTACTTCCGGATAATAATTACAACGCCCGCTTTTAAAATGAGTTTGCTTATGAAAAATTTTGGCCATCTTTTTGATGCCGATAATTTTTATTAACTTCTGAACATCATCCCAGTCGCCATAATTAAGAGTGGCCTCAACGATTGACTCCGCGTCAAGCGCGTCATAGTCGCTAACATACCAAATTAAATATTTTCTTTTTTTGATAAAATCATGAATGGTCATACCTGAATTATAGCAAAAATCAACCAAAAAATCAACCAAAAAATTGGCTGATTTCTATATTTTTGCAACAATAAATTCCTAGCTTAAGCCCATCTCATCAATCACAACCAGTTTTTTGCCTTCCAGAATATCATAAAGAAAAACATCCGTGATGTCACGGCGATATTTAAATTCCTGATTGCTCATAAGAGTAAAATTTACTTCCCGACCCAAATCGTTCTCAAGATCCTTGATCAATTTAAGCAGCTTTCTCTTATTTAAGCGCCCGACCAGAAAAAGGTCAATGGTTTTATCCGCGTCATTAACAAAAAAACCGGTCAAGATCAAAAGCCGGGGATGTCCGGCTTTATTAAGCTTGTTAATAAAATCCTTTTCATAAAGCATTTGCGACTTGATCACCAAGGCTTTAATTTCTTCATATAAAACAAAATTTTTATTTGCCTGATAATACTTTTTTTCCATTCTTGAAGTCTTGTTCCTGGCTTTTTGTTTGCTTTTTTGCGGTTCCTCAAACTGCTTGATGAAATCTTCCCTGCTCATGACCGCTTCAACAGCCTGATCAAACTCTGCCGGATTAGAAACAAACAGACCGAACTTTTCCAGATTTTCCAGCTCGCGCCGGACTGAATTTAACTGCAAATTAAGATCCCGGGAGATTTGCCGAATATAAAACTTATCATCCGGATGGATAAGAAATAGCTTAAGAATTTTAACCCGCGCTTTTGAACCGAATAGTTTACTGAGCATATTTTAGACGACAGTAAACAGACGACAGATTTCTATTTACATAATTCACCTTACGCACTAAATATTTTTATCTTAGAAAAAGTTATAATTAATATAATTTAAACAAAAATGCTAAGATAAAACTTGTTCTTATCCTCGTTTTTGTTTAAATTATATTAATTATAACTTTATTTACGTGATAAGTGCGTAACATGAGCTATATAAATATTTATTATTATGCTCTGTTGTCTATTTACTGCTTACTATCTCCCTGTTTACTACACCTACCTTTTATAGTATAATATAATGGCGCTAATAGTCAATTTTTTAAAGCAAATGAGTTGTCAAATCGCCACAATTAATCTTAGTCAGGGCAAAAAATCAGCTGGTATAAGCGACATTTTTATTGCTCAGCCAGACGCGATAAAAGAGTCTTTGGCCGGCAAATTATTTATAGTTATTGAATTAAGCGGCCATAATAGCCAATCGCTTAAAGTAATAAATTTTTTAATTGACCGGATAAACCATAATTATTACCAGAACGACAAAATACTTCTCCGCGAACGCATTACCACTCTGCGGCCCGAGCACATCTTTGAAGCGGCCTTGGCAAAAACCAATACCGAATTCCGCGATTTTTCACATGATGAAAAAATAAAGATCAAAAACTCTCAAATTAACATATCTGTCGGCATAATCTACAAAAACATTCTGCATTTTGCCAATTCCGGAAAAAATAAAGTATTCTTGTTTTATAAAGGCTCTGAAAATGATAAAAAAAACAAAGAACAGGCAAACGAAAAAAAACCAGGCGAAAAATATAAAATAATTGATTTGGCCAAGGCGGATCGGGAAGCAAATGAAAAAAATGAATCAAATAAATTATTTTCCAACGTAATGAGCGGTGATTTGCCAACTCGCAGCTATATTCTGATTGTTAACGAAGCTTTACCCGAGTACATTTCCCAAAAACAGCTTAAACAAATAATTACCACCTTGCCTCCGTCCGGCGCGGTTGAGCAGATCAAATCCACTCTGGGACAAATAAACTCTTATGTATCTTTTCAGGGTTTGCTTATAAAAAATACTGTTCTGGATACGCCAAAAATAAATAGCGCGGCTGTTCATCCGGAAGAAACGCGTGATTCAATCGCCGAATTAAACGTAACCGAAGATACTACCGAACAGCTCCTGGCCCCATCCGGAATATTAAACGTAAAAAAATGGCTGGCTTTCGCGCAAAGCCTTTGGCCATGGCGGGCAGACTCTGGTCCCAAAAACACAATAGTGTTAAAAGAACAAATTTACTCAAAGAAAAAATCTTCTCAATTTTTAAATAATATTTTTTCTTTAGTTAAGCAGGGCTTGATCGGCCTGATAAATATCCCGCTCTATCTGTTTCGCCTGTTGGCAAATTGGCAAAAAATAAAGAATATCGCCGCAAATATCAAACCAAATTTGGCAAGCGTGTATAAAAAATATATTGCCAAAATTTTCAGGCTTAGCAATAAACGAAAAATACTCCTTGGAGCGGCAATAATTTTAATATTGATTTTTAGCGCTAATATATTTATCAATAGGCAAAAACAGCAAAAAACTGAGGTTGAAAATAATTACCGGGAATTAACCAGGCTAATAGAGAAAAAACATAATCAGGCGGAAGCCAGCCTGCTATACAGTAATGACGCCGGCGCGCAAAAATTATTCAACGAAATTACCGAACTATTAGAACAGCTCCCGCAACTAACCGATGAACAAAAACAAAAATATCAGGATTTTAAAAATAAACTTGAGTTGCAGTTGGAAAAAACACGCCGCGTCGTCAGGCTTGAGGAAATAAATGAACTGGCAAATTTATCCAAATTAAACAGCCAGGCCAAGCCAATAAATATTTTTTATTCTCCGGCCACTGAAGAAATATACGCGGCTGATCCTCAGGATAAATCAATTTATGTCTTAGAAAACGATAATATCATTACCACGGTAACCGATCTGGGGAAACCGATCAACGATCTAAAATTCCCGGCCGCGGCCGGCGAAGACTCTGTCTATTATTTCAATAACGGCTCAATAATTGAATTTAGCGCCAAGGATGAAGCGATGCGGGACCTGTCAATTAATTTGCTCCATGACGCGAGCCAATTTATCGGAGCCGACACTTTTAGCAAGCGGCTTTATCTGCTAAACCGCCAGGTTAACCAAATTTTTCGCTATAACCGCACCGGTGATAGCTTTTCCAACGCCTATGCCTGGGTCCAGGAAAGCGCGGACTTTAGCGAGGCGGTTGATATGTCCATTGACGGCCATGTTTATGTCCTGCTCTCTGACGGCCAAGCCCTTAAATATTTGCGCGGCAAAAAGATTGACTTTAAACTTGAGCCAGTGGATCCGGCGCTTAGCAATCCAACAAAAATTTTCGCTTCAGAAGAGCAAAAATTTCTCTATATTCTGGAGCCTGATGAAGAACGATTGGTACTATATGACAAGTCAGGACAATTTATTCTGCAGTACAAAGCTCCTTTTCTTGGTAATTGCCTGGATTTTGCGATTGATGAAACCAATAAAAAAATGTATTTCCTTTCCGGCACCAGTATATACTTCGCTCCGGCGCCACATTTGGGAACGGAAGAATAAATACAAAAGCACTCCCATCTTTGGGAGTGCTTTTAAAAATACTGAAAAAAATTATTTCAAAGTAACTTTAGCGCCGGCTTCTTCCAGCTGTTTTTTGGCTTCCTCGGCTTCTTCTTTCTTAACGCCTTCCTTAATTACTTTAGGGGCGGCATCTACCAGATCCTTAGCGTCTTTAAGGCCCATGTCGGAAATTACGCGAATCGCTTTAATAACAGCGATCTTATTTGCGCCGGCTTCTGACAATTCTACGTCAAATTCAGTCTTTTCCTCGGCTTCCTCGCCTGCAGCGCCAGGCATAGCGCCGGCCATCATCATTGCCGGAGCCGCCGCGGAAACGCCGAATTTGTCTTCAAGAATACCGACTAATTCAGCCAAATCCATGACTGACATTTTTTCAATCTCCTCAACTAAAGATTTAAATTTAGCCGGAACTTCTACAGGCTTTTTTTCTTCTTTGGATTCTTCAGCCTTAACTGCGTCATCCTTTTTTTCTTCTGCCATATAATTTTAATGTTAAATTAATTATTTTATTATTTAGATTCTTGCACTGCTTTAAGCACATTTACCAACCCCCTTAAATTTCCAGCCAAAACATTAACAAAGCCTGAAACCGGGGCATTAATAGAACCAACTAATTTGGCATATAACTCATTTTTGCCCGGCAAGCCAGAAAGCTTTTTCACTTCCTCAGCGCTTATCAAATTATTCTCTAGAATTCCACCGGCAAACTCAAAGGTTTCTTCATGTTCCTTTTGAAAATCAGCTATTACTTTGGCCGGAGCCACTTCATCTTCGTAGCCGAACACAGCGGCAATTTTACCTTTGAATTGCTTAACGTCAATATCCTTGAAACCGATCTTGTCCAGGGTTAAACGCAGCAAAGTTTTCTTTACCACCAGATATTCACTGTCTTGCTCTCTTAATTTTTGCCGCAGATCGTTGTTATCACTTACTGTTAAAGAATCAAAACTGACAAAAACAACCGATTTTGATTGATCCAACTTCTCTTTTAAATCATTAAAAATAACAACTTTTTGCGCTTTTGTCTTCGCCATATCTATAAATGTTAATTTATTAAAATAAAATTAATTAATTCGTAAATTCGTAAACAAAAAATTGCTTTACCAAAAACATGGTCAAAGCAATTGAAATTAATTACCTCGGCAGGTCTTATATATTCGCAACGCCTGCTGTCTTTGGTTAGTAACTCACCTTACGCACTAAA
>JAGLPO010000048.1 GCA_023137275.1 Candidatus Parcubacteria bacterium
ACGCGATAAGCGCGTAACATGAGTTAGTAGATCTATTATTATACTAGCCAGTATATTATATTTTGTCAAGTATTAAATTATCAGTTAATATTAGCGACTAGATACTATTTATAAAGCTGCTAAATATCTACTTACCCTCTTTATAATTAAATATCGGCCCGACCGCGATCACTTTTTGTCCGTCTTTTTCATAAACAACTATAACCAATTTAACCCCATTAATTGATTCTGACATCCCTGCTCCTGTTTCCAGATTTATTCTAAAGCCCCTGGTTCCCTTGTTCTCAATAGTATAATGAGTGGCAAAATCAGTAATTAATTTGCAATCGTCGTCTGTTAATTCATCCTGATCTTTAATTTTTTCTTCCAGCTTGCTTAATTCGCTTAATTTCTTTTTTAATTCCTTTAATTCTATGGAAGCGGCATTGGTTTTGTCAGCCACCCCAAGGGCGGATAATATTTCAATCAGCATATCGGTTTTAGCAATAAGAACACGCAAAAAATAAATATTCGGCTCAATATAATTCAATTGGTTGCACTCCTTAAACACGCCTAAATTATGATTTTGCTCTTCTTTTTCATATACTTTTAATTCGTCTTTGGTCGTATGAAGGTTAACCCATGAGCCCAGTATCGTATTCAAATCTTTCTCGCTTTGCCATAATTTATTTCTGGCAAATATTGGCATCGTGTCAACCGAATAATTAATAAGCGGCTTAGCCGCGTCAAACGTCATCCAGTACAAATTATTATTCCAGGCGTTTGTATCAAAATCATCCAATTCCTTTTTGAGAGCCATGGACTTTGGCGCGTAATGCTCGTAATTTGAATTTATTCTAAAATATTCATTATCTTTGATCGGAGAAATAATATTAACAATATCAAGGCCAATGCCCCGGCATCGATAGTTCCCTGTTTTCTTGTCAACGCACATAGTAATGGCATCTCTGGGCAAATCGGCTGACAGCGGAGGCATATCCCGTCCGATCAAACGGCCCAGTAAATAATCATTGGGCCAGTACGGATCCTGCAGCAAACGCATGCCGACAAGGGGTTTATTCTCTCCTGTCCGGTCCATTGCCCCTTCCAGCGAAGAAAAGCGCGTAGACGCGATCTCTTCTTGCAGTTTTTTCAAATCGTCCGCGCGCTGATCATTCTGCTTGCTGTATATCTCCGCGATGTCATAATCGGCTCCGAAAACGTCTTCATAGGCGCGCGTGTAATTCAAATAGGTTAAATCGCTTTTCAAACCGCTAAAAAAAGAAATGAATTTATACACTATTGCCCATTGATTCTTTAATTCCTGGTTATCATTCAAATCTTTAGTCAGATAAGCGGCCGCTACCGAACTGATAAGCCAATCCTCAAAATCCAAAAGGCAGTCCGGGCAAGTGTCGGTTCTATAATACAGCGGAAATTCTGAATTCAGCCATTGGATCGCCAGATAAAAATTATTTAATTTGGAATTTGCCTGATAATTATTCGGGACTTTAAATTGCCTGTAATCTCTGGAATATAATAAAATCGGAGATTTGGAATCGTGTTTAGCGGCTTTTATCAGCTCATATTCCCGCTCCAGGCTTTGTTTCAGTTCTTCAGGAACGTCAAAATTATATGAATAAACATCCTGCTCGGAAAATTTATTTATATCAGTAAAACTTTTATCAGCATTGATCTGATCCTCCTTGGGCATTAAAAGCTTTAAAACCATGGCCAAAAAGGCCGTTTCCATTCTCTCTCCTTCCAGCACCGGATCATTAGCCAGGCCAAGGTCAGCCAGCCGCCTTTTGTACCTGGTTAAGGATACATCGTATAACGACTTATATATCTGCCAAACCGTGTCATAAAAGGCGCTGCGCTCTATCTCTTTAAAGACATGCTTAAGCTCGTTTTGAAAATAATAATAGATAAAATCATTGGTAATAATTATCGGAATATCCTTTTCTATTAATAGCCGATATACATCATAAAAAGTATCCGCGTCTTTGAAAAATTGATTGCTGGTTATGCTAAATCCATTATTATCCAGATCCGAAGTAAGCGAATCAATGTTCATTTTTCTGGATATATCATAAAAATTCATTACCTCGGCCTTGGCGTTTATCGGCAGGCCATAACTCAAAACAGCAGCAGTATCCTCTGTCGGCGGCTTATAAAAATTACCAAAAGTTATTAATTCGGCCTGGGAACTGTCAACGCCGCTGTTGCCATTTTTGCCATTAGCGTTTTGATCATCCTGTTCAAACGGTAAATACCCGCTTGACGTGCCAATATCTGATGGCTGGTGTTGTGGGTCGTTGATATCCGGAACTGAAGCCGGCTTTTGGACAAAATAAAAAATCACTGCCAACAAGGCAATGACTATTACGCCAACAGCGCTATAAATCGCGATTCTCAACCTGGAATGTGCTTCATCCTCAATAACCGGCCCAGACCGGAAAGGACTCACGGTATTATCTTGTTTTTTCAATTCTTTTTTCTCTTTTCCGCCATCAACAAACATATTATGTAGTTATGAATATGAATTAAATATTATAGACAGCGGACAACAGACAACAGAAAACAAGTCTATCTTTCTGTTATATTATAACATAATTTGTTTGTTTGCCAAAACAAAAAAATAAGCCCTGTCTGAATTTGAACAGGGCTCTACTATAACGATTTAACTTCGTATTCTATATATTATAAAATTTTACCGGCCTGAAAAAAGTAAATCTTTGATCATTTTGGTTGACTGGCTTTTTTACTAACGGCTTATAAAGCATGCCGGTCTTGTAATAAGCCATGAAAAGGGAAATCAGCATAAACGGAATAATGAACAAAAGAGCTGGCTGTATATGATTGAATATTTTAAAAGCACAAACAGCCGCAACCAGCCCGGAAATATGTCCCAAAAGCAAGACTAAAGGCATTAATGGTAAATTGCAAATCTTTGGCATGTTATATTCTTTTGAACGATAAAATTCCGTTCTGATTAAATATCCTGGGATAATAATATCTCCAAGGCCAATAAGACTAAATACTCCAATAGATTTTGGTATTTTAATAATAAGCGGTAAATGATTCTTGATCACGGTGTGTTTCATATTTCCCATTACATCCAAAAAATAAACCACGACTATGTCATAAAAAAACATACCGACACAAATAATAATTACTGTTTTTAGCGTAATAACAGGAGCGCAAATAAAAACATATAACATAAAAATAACCCCAATTATATTGCATTTTATCCAGCTTGGATTTATCATCCAAAGTATTGTTACCACCAATGCTGGTGGTATGCTAACTAAAAACGCATATTTTTCTTTTATGTTTATGCCAAGAAATAAACCCGCGGTCAAAGTAAATATACAGTACATAAATATCGCTTTTTGAAGATACTGATAATTGAACGAATAACTCATTACATGCAATGATGTCAAAAAAAAGACAAAAATCACAATTCCCAGAAAAATATCTCGTTTATTAAAGAACCTAAATGTCTCCTTTTTCTGCATAGTTAGTTTCCTTTTCTTCCGTTTTTTTGTTTTTACATTACAACAACATTACAACAAACGCAAAAAAAATGCAAGAGGGGCATAAATCACTTTAAATATTTGTTCTTATTCCTTAAATGCTCGTCATAGGTTTTGGAAAAAATAGTTTCTTTAGTTTTAGTATCCTGTCTATTCAAATAAAACAAATAATCACTATCAACCGGGTTTATCGCGGCATTAATAGACGAAAGTCCGGGATTACAGATCGGCCCGGGCGGCAAGCCGTAATATTTATAAGTATTGTATGGCGAGTCAATTTCCAGATCACTATATCTGGCTGCCGGGTCATTCTTGCCGGTAATATAATTGATACTTGAATCCACTTCCAAACGCATACCTATATCCAGCCTTTTATTCAAAATTCCCGAAACTATCTTCCGGTCCTTATCCAAAGATACTTCCTTTTCAATAATTGAGGCCGTGGTAATAATTTCGTGGATCGTTTTGCCCTGTTTGTTTATTTCATTTATCATCTCACCTGTTAAACGCGAGGCAAAAGTGTTGATCAATTTCTCAATTACATCCTCTGCCCTGGCATCATTATACATTCTATAAGTATCCGGGAATAAGTAGCCTTCCAGCGGCTGATTAATCGGAATGCCTGCCAGCGCCTCTGGTTTAACAAACTCAAACGGCCATGAGGCTGTTTTTTGGTTAGCTAAACTGCTGAATTCCTGCGAAGAAATAATATTCAAATTTGACAAATACTTGTCAATATCTTCAATTGTCCAGCCCTCAATAATTTTTATAATAATTTCCCGGTTTTCGGTCTGTCCGGTTGATAAACGCATGGCAATATCAACGATTGACATTTTTGTGTTTAATAAATATGTGCCAGCCTGCAAGCTGCCGCCTAGCTCCTTTTGCCAAATATATATTTTAAAAATGTTTTTGTTTTTTATCAATCCAAAGCCATAAAGGTTGTCGGCAATAACATCCACCCTTTCCCCGGAAGCAACAACAAAAGACAAGGCCGATTCATCCCGGCTCATTGGAGAATAAATACCCTGCCAATAATAAAAATATCCCCCAGCCACAACTATCGTAAAAATTAAAAATATTATTTTTTTCATTATTTTTTCTCTTCAAGATCAAAATCCCTGGCTTCTTGTATTAAAATAGAGCTTGAGCGTATTTTTTCGCCCATTCCATCTACCATTTTAATTCCCAACTCCTGGCATACACTAGCTTCCGGTATTTCTCCTTGGTGGCGATCGCCGCCATTGGCAAAAATATCCGGCTTTACTTGCCTTAAGGATTCACAAATACTCCGATCCTTGTCAATTGAAAGGAATACTTCATCAACATAGCGGATAGCTTCAACTATTTTCTTGCGATCTTTTTCCGGCATAAACGGAACCCGGCCTTTTAAGCCTACCTGATAGTCGCTATTTAAAATTACCACCAAATAATCGCCAAGCTTCTTGGCTTTTTCCAGCATTTCCAAATGCCCAATGTGCATCGGATTAAAATAACCGCTAACGGCCACGACTTTTTTTCCTTTTTTTAAATTCATAATAATATAATCAGTTTTTTATTAACGGAACGAATATAAATCCAGGTATTTTCCTTATTTTTATATCATCATCGCTTACTTTATCAACTACCACCATGTCCTGGGTTTCAAACTGCCTGCCGATGGGCAAAACCATGCGGCCGCCTATCTTAAGCTGGTCTAAAAGCTTCTTTGGTATTTCTTTAGCCGCGGCCGCTGTAATTATTTTATCAAACGGCGCGTGTTCAGGCAATCCCTTATAGCCGTCGCCCTGGATTATCCGCGCCCGCTTGCTTGAAATAAAATCATACTTGCCTACATTATGCCCGGCAAGCTCGGCAAGCTCCTGTATTAGCTCCAGGCCAAAAACTCTGCCTTTTGGGCCGACAATCTCCGAGAGCAAAGCAACGCTCCAGCCCGAGCCGCTGCCCACATCAAGAATTTTTTCGCCCGGCTTTGGCTGTAATAGCTCCAGCATGAAAGCCACGGTTAAAGGCTGGGAAATTGTTTGGCCATGGCCGATTGACAAAGGCTCATTCAGGCCTGCCATTGTTTTATATTTTGGCAGCAAAAAATCCTTGCGCTTGATTTTTTCAAAAGCCTTAATAATTTCCAACGTTTTCAAATGCCCATCCTTGATCAATTTTTTAACAAGAGACATATTAAAAATATATTATTATAATAAACTTTGTAATTTCTTCAACACCTCGGGTAAAAGAGGCAGAAGCAGATCATTGAATTTAAGAAACATGGGGGCAAGGCGCGAATCCTTAAGCCAGAGGCCAAGAAAAGTATCAAGTAAAGTATAGCGCGATATTACAAAAAGAAGCAAGCCAATGGTGAGCGCTCCGGTCAGAAAGCCGAGAATAGCGCCGGCCAGGCGATTGATCGTCTTAAGAAACGGAATTATGGAAATAATATTAAATATTCTTTCCAAAAGATAAAAGCCCAAACCAACCAGACGGTTGATAATAGAAAAGAGGATCAAAAAAGTAAGGACTTTACCGAGATTGTTATAGCCGAAAAAGAGCGGCTCAATAAAGCCGGCTACGAACAGATAAAGCCGGCTGGCCAGAATCGCTCCGACAATCACGCCCATAAAAGCGCCAAAAGTGCGGATCAAACCGAAAAACAGGCCATAAAATATAAAACCGGAAAGTAAAATTACTAAAATAACATCAATTATCAAAAGCATGTTCAAAATTTTTAATATCTATTTTTCTAAACGCGGAAACAGCGCCTCTCCTTTTTTAACTTCAGCGCCAGGATCTAATCCGCCCCATTTTATAGCCTCATTAAAATCCTTTTGTAATTCCTTTGCGGGATTTAATCCTAATTGTGTCCAGATTTTCTCAGCTGTTTCCGGCATAAAAGGCCAGAGCATAACAGAAATAATGCGAATACTTTCTAAACAATTATATAAAACAGCGGCAGTTTTTTCTTTATTTTCTTTAATTAATTTAAAAGGCTGGTACTCGCTAATATAGCCATTCATAGCGCTTATTAAAAATAAAATTTCAGCCAGAGCTTTATCTAATCTTTCATTTTTCATATGATTCTTATATGCTCCCAATTCCCAATTAATGAACGTTCTCATTTCCCACGGTTTTTGTCCTTGCGAAGATACTTTAAAAACTAATTCAGGAGATATTTTCATATTACTTGCTTGATTTTTTAAAGGAACTTTGCTTTCAAAATATTTTTCAATCATTGTTAATACTCTAGCCACCAAATTACCAATGCCATTTGCTAAATCAGCATTATACTTTTCATCAAATTTTTCCCAAGAAACATTTCCGTCATGACCAAATGGTGTAGCGCTCATTAATAAATATCTGGTGGCATCCACGCCATAGCGCTTAATTAAATCAGCCGGAGATATAACATTGCCAATTGACTTGCTCATTTTTTGGTTGTCAATCAAAAAAAAGCCGTGGACAAACAACATGCTTTTCTGAACAGGTAAGTCAAGCGATAAGAGCATGGCCGGCCAGATAGTGGCGTGAACCCGCAGGATGTCCTTGCTCATAAGCTGAACGTCCGGGGGAAACATCTCAGGATATTTTTTACCAGAACCATTCCAACCCAATATAGTTAAATAATTTAAAAACGCGTCAGACCATACATACGCGGTATGGGACTTGTCCCAAGGCAATGGAATCCCCCACTTAACATTTTTGCGCGAAAAAGACACGTCTTTTAAGCCTTCTTTATAAAAACTGACAACTTCGTTCTTTCTCTCAATTGGCCTAATCTTTAACTCGTCCGACTCAATCATTTTTAAAAGCTTATCCGAATATTTGCTCATCTTAAATACATAAGTCTCTTCACTCATTTGCTCAGGCACGGTCTGGTGGTCCGGGCATTTGCCGTCTATTAAATCTTTCTCGTTTTTAAATTGCTCGCAGCCAACGCAGTAAAGCCCTTCGTATTTGTCTTTCACAATATCGCCTTTGTCATACATATACTGAAGCGCGTTCTGTACCGCTTTTTTGTGCGCTTTGTCAGTCGTGCGAATAAAACCGTCATTAGAAATATTCATCTCATCCCAAGCCATTTGAAACTGAGCCGCTACTTCGTCAGCGAATTGCTGCGGCTCTTTGCCCTCGGCTTTGGCTTTTTTGGCGATCTTGATGCCATGCTCGTCAGTGCCAGTCGCGAAAAAGGTCGCATCCTTGATCATCCGGTGATAGCGCGCCAAAACATCAGCCGCCACGGTCGTATAAGTATGCCCGATATGCGGCTTGTCATTCACATAATATATTGGAGTTGTTATATAGAATTTATTCATACATTTAAACACGAAAGAAACGAAAAATAACGAATCTAACGAACTAAATTTTAATGGCTTTTTGGACTAACTTATGTTTGCGATCATTAGTAAAAATAACTCTTTTAATATACAATTCGGGACTACGAAAATTTACAAACAATCCAACTTCATATTTACTAACTCTTAAGTAACTATATATCTGATCAATAATATTTTTTGGTGCATAATCTAATGCCTTGGCTTCTATAATAACTTTATTTTCAATTAAAAAATCAGGGCGATAATTACCAACAACTTTCCCCGAAATCGGTAAATAAATTAAAATCGTAGGCTCACGTTTATATATTAATTTATCAATTGTCAATAATTCCTCGATTGAATTACAATAAACCTTCTCTTTGTGCCCAGGACCATATAGTTTTCTGGTTTCCATTAAAATGCCCTGGATTTTATAGCATAAATTTTTATGTAATATTTCCCCCTTGTCCATTATAAATAACTTAATATTAATCTTTATTATTTTCGTGTTTACTATTTCGTTTTTTTCGTTATTCTTCGTTCCTTTCGTGTCTACTTACCTATAATCACCACAAACTCCCCTTTTTGATCATCCTGATTACTTTTTATCTGCTCGGTGATATGGTCCAGACTGCCGCGGTAAACCGTTTCATGCATCTTGCTTAGTTCGCGGCAGACCACAACCGAGGTAAGAGGGGTGCGCTTGCGCTCTAATAATTTTTTAATATCTTTAGACACGCCGCGGCGCGTCTCTACGATACGGTCAATATCTTGATTCTTTTTATTGATCTCTTTATTTAAATCTTTTAATTCTTCCAGGAATTTAATAATGCGGTGCTTGGATTCATAGACCACTACCGGATAAATTGAATCGGCAATTCTTTTAACAAAGGTTTGACGGCCCTTTTTATGAGGCAAAAAACCCATAAATAAAAATTTATCAGTCGGAATGCCGGAAATGGACAAGGCGGCGGTTACGGCAGACGGCCCTGGTACTGATTCAACCCGTACAGACGCATTGCCATGCGTCTCATAATCACCGCCAAATTTTTCAATTACCGCCTGCACCAGCTTGCCGCCCGGGTCAGATATGCCCGGGGTGCCGGCATCAGACACCAAGGCCAAATTTTTCCCGTTTCTTAACAAATTTAAAATATGCGCCTGCTTTTTTTCGTTTGAGTGCTGATGATAAGAAATAGTCGGGGTTTTCACATTATAATGCGTAAGCAGCTTTCTGGTCACACGCGTATCTTCGCATAATATAAAATCAACTTCGCCCAAAATGCGAAGCGCTCTCATGGAGATGTCTTCAAGGTTTCCTATCGGAGTAGCCACAATATATAGTGTTGCCATTGATTTACATAAAAAATAAAAAGAAAGCAGACGACAGACAACAGAAAAATATTGCCTGTCGTCTGTTGTCTGTTTACTGTCGTCTATCAAACTATTTCATCTTTCCTTTCCTTAACATATCTGGTCCATTCCTCGGTAATGGCGACAAATACTTTGAACGGCGCTTCAATGATAAAATCAAGGATAAAGACAAAGACATTGACCTTGGAAAAATTCTCGCTTAACCACTTGCCGGCGCTAACGATCGGAACATAGAAAAAATCCGCGATAAAGCTAAGAGCGCTTTCTTTGGGCGGAAGGATCAATAGATCACGCGCGTTCTTGCGGATGCGAATGGAAAAGAAGCTGACCAAGGCCAAAAAGAAAAGAAAGATAATTATTGAAACAGCGCTAAAATGAATGGCATTCAAAGCCCAGACAACCGCGCCAAAAGACAGAAAAAAAGTAATTGCGTAAATTACGCCGAATAAAGAGCTGGAAAATGTACTGCGCTTAACCGGCTTGCGCAAACGGTACGGCTCTTTTCTTTTGTTTTCTTCAAATACCACCTCCCTGACCCCTTCAATGATTTTCAGCGAATTGGCCTCAGTCGGCATACGAGAAAATAACACGATCAAAAACAGCAAAACCGCCGGAAAAGTTACATTAATAAACAGCGATATTGGATTAATTTCTTCACCAAACAAGCGGGTAGCCGGAATCTCCAGAATAAAGGCAAGAAATGATTTAGTAATAAAAATATAAAGAATGCTTCTGACTGCCGCCCGCCATAATTTGGATTTAGCTTCCCGATATCTTTTGCCGGCCGCCTGCTTGATCATCCTGGAAAAAGCCTTAGGATCCTGGTAGAAGCTTTCATAAACTTTAACCGGATTATTCGCGATCACGTCATTTAAAATTTGGAAAAACACAGTATAGCGGGTAACAATACGATTAAGCTGGGACGCCAGCGGGTGGTCAATCTGATCATCAATCGCCTTTTTTATTGCCAAAATATTTTTCCCAACATAAGCTATTTCCTCTTCTCCTGCCTGCTGCCAATCCGGATGAAAATATTTTAACAGAATATAACTTACCATATCCCGGTCAAATTTGAGATAAGAACGATGAATAGCGACAAATATCTGGATCTCCCGATCAGTTTCGTGCTCACCAACATCATCAAGGCTGATATTGTCCAGCAGGGTCTGATACATATAATCAACTATCACCAAATTAACCTGGCTGCGCCCCAGGCGCTCCTCCAAATCGCTGGCAGCCAAAGCAATGATCCAATTGGTCAGCGCGTTTTTCTCTTTGATCTGCAATGAATTATAATCCTCAACCGCATAACGCCGGAGTGATACGTATTTATCAATCACTTTGCCAAATTCATCAATCTTTGTTTCCGGAATAATATTATTCGGCAGATACGCGGCCCGAATCAACTCGGTTAATAAATGCCTGGCAATTTCCACGCCTTTGGACCCGGGGCTGGCCGCCCTTTCAATCACGATCTGGCGCTTTAATATGCGCTCAATCGCGTTCTTGCGCAAAAGATGCTCCTCTTTGTACTCAACAGTATTACGGATCTTCTCGTAATAAAACGCCATTTTTGAAACAATCTCAGAAACCGAAAGCAGAGGAATGTCTTTTGGCGCTTCAACAGGCGGATTCTGCGCGTAATAAACCGCCTGAAAAAGCCGTTTAGCGTTTTTGCTCGGCGTAAACGCCGGATTATCGTCTTTTTTTATAAGTATTGGATTAACCATATTGCAAGACACAAAATAAACGAAAATTAACGAAATAAACGAAAAAATTTTTTATTATTTT
The DNA here is from genome assembly GCA_023137275.1 of Candidatus Parcubacteria bacterium. Classification (GTDB taxonomy): domain Bacteria; phylum Patescibacteriota; class Patescibacteriia; order Patescibacteriales; family UBA12075; genus JAGLNE01. The sequence continues at coordinate 10,991 of JAGLPO010000048.1, forward strand.
CGTTTTTTTCGTGTTAATTCGTTAATTTCGTGTCTATCTTATTACAAATGAATCAATTATCCCCTGTTTAATCTCGTCATTCCAGCGCCCTGTCCAATCGTCCGGAATACGTTCCCAAAATTTAATAGTATATATTTGCTCGTCTTTTTTCCCCAACACTTGATACTCTGTCCCATCAATCTCTTCTTCCAGAATCTCGTCCCAATTTTCACTTGTGAATATTCGTATTTCAACAGGCTTGGCATAACTTGGTATGTCCATGGGATAGTCAACATCGCTGGTCGGCACAAAGTATTCCATAATAACATAATCGCGATGATTTTTTCGCTGGGTTTGATAATAAATAAATTCTTTGGGAAAAACAACGCTAAAGCCAAGTTCATTATTACGATAATGATACTTGCTGTCATCCGCCAATTCATCCATGTTTTGCTGTTTAGCGCAACCAGAAGACATTATAATTGTCAAAAGTAATAATAAAAATATATTTCTCATAATAATCTAATGGGCAGAATTCAACAGCGTTACAAAAAAGCTAAAATTCTCTGTTGTCTGCCGTCTGCTTACTGTCGTCTATTAAAATTTAAAATGTTTTTCAATCTCTTTTTTAAGGGCATAAATCTTGTAGCCGCCATAAAGAAAAACATAAGCAACTACTAAAACAATCAATCCAAAAACCAGACGAAGCATAAAATCGGTCCAAACTATCAAGATTGACAGCAAAAGTAAGATCACTCCGGTAGAAACCAATGACCAAATCAGGCCATTGAACTTTTTATTAATCTCCTTGAATAAATTTACCATAGATAATTATCTTAATATTGAAAATAGTTAATATGATTTGTAGTATTCGAATCATTTTTTTGTGCAAAATCCCAATTCGCAAATTAACCCTGATTTCAAATCGCAGTCATACTCAACGCCGGATGATTCATTGCAGCAGGGTTGGTTTGCTTTGCCGCAAGGATGGCAAAAATTATTATTAAACAAATGTGCCGGCGCGCAAATCGGCTCAAATTGGCAGGATATTTTCCCGTTAGAACCGCAATAAATACACGCTCCATCGCGGCATTCAGTCCGGATAACATCGCGCTTCTCCTGATTTTTGCAAGCAATACCGGCAGTGCAGCAAGGATTGCCTGGAAGGCCGCAAACCGCGCAGATTTCCTTATTACATACCAAATCACCAACACAGGCCTGACCAATATCACAACAAGGGTCGCTGATTCCGCCACATTCAACACAGTAGCCGGCAAAACAAGCCAGGCCGTGGCCACATGGCGGATCATCAGCGCAGCAAAAAGCGCCTTCACTCCCGCAGCCGCACTCATCTTTGCAGTGATTCCGATCCGGATTATTCGGGTCAACACAACACTGCTGAGCGTATAAGCACGGCTGATCCTTGTTCTGGCAGCATGGCAATCCATCCATGCCGCATTCCCGGGCGTAGAGAACCTGATTTTCCCAATCATCGTCTCCAACGACACCGGCTGTCTCTTGTTTTACACAGCCTGAAATTGCTAAACCAAGGCTAAAAACAAAAATCAGCAGGTACGCAATTTTTATTCCCTGTTTATCAACCATGTTATTATCCCAATTTATTCGCCACCAGGTCAGGCAATTCCTCAATCTCCCAGTCACTCTTAATAAAATAGTCGGTTACACCTTCTTTATTAGCTTCAATCAGCTTTTCTTCGCTGCTTAGATTGGTAAGAATTATTATTGGCACTCTTTTGCCATTCGGATGCTTCCGCAGTTTCTTAAGCATAGTCATGCCGTCCATTTTGGGCATCATAATATCCAGGAGTATCAAATCCGGCTTTTTGGCAATAGCCATGTCCAAACCGGCTTGTCCGTCTGAAGCGGTTAAAACCTCGTAACCGGCATCTTCCATAACCATTTTCATCGCATTTTGAAGAAAACTTACGTCTTCCACAATAAGAATTTTTTTAGCCATATATGTTAGTTTAAAAGTAAAAAGTTATAAAGTTTATAAAGTTAATCTTAGTTATATTATAACAAAAAATTATACATATTTAAATAGCTATTCATTGGGCAAGGTAAAGATAAAAGTAGAACCCTTGTTTACGGCTGATTTAAAGCTCATTTCTCCGTCATGGGCCTCAACTATGGCTTTGGCCATGTACAAACCCAAACCACTGCCCGGCAGACCCTTGGCGCTGGCATTATCGGCCCGGAAAAATTTGCCAAAAATATTCTGCTGCTGATTTTTCGGTATGCCAATGCCGCTATCCGCCACGCTAATAACGGTTAATTTTTTATCTTGTTTGATGATGATCTCTACTATCCCGCCTTTCCCGGAATATTTGATCGCGTTATTTACCAGGTTGTGGATCACTTGCCTGATTTTGGTCCGGTCGGCTTTGAGTTTTAGCTTAACCGGCCGGCTATTCACCTTAATCGTAATACCATTACCTTTTACGCCAACGATATTGTCTTTTAAAATCTCTTTTATCAGCCCGGAAAGGCCAAAGCTTGATTTTTCGATTTTAAATTTATGTCCGGTCTCAATTCGGCTGACATTCAAGAGATCGTTTACCAACTTAATAATAATATCATTAGATAAAGCAATCTGCTCCAAACATTCCTTTTCCCGCGTTGTGATATTACCGTTTTTAACAATCTCTTTCTCAAGTAATTTAATAAACCATTTTATTCCGGTTAAAGGCGTGCGCAGTTGATGCGAAGCAATATAGACAAAATCAGTCTTCATCTGGTCAATCTCTTTAAGGCGGGTTATATCATGCAAAATTATCGCTCCGTTAACTATTTTATCCTGGTTATCCTTTACAGGAGTAAAAAAAATCTCATAGTGCCGGCTTCTTAAACGAACATTATTAACACGCACGGTCTTGCCTCTCACGAGCATCTTAACGGCCTTGGATTCCAGATTCACGTCCGGGAATAAAGCATAAAAATCCCTGAGCGAAGCCAGATTCGGATCCAGACCGGTAAACTTCTGGCTCTGTTTATTCATTAAAGTTATGTTTAACTGGCTATTAAACATTATTATTCCGTCCGACAGGCTCTTAACCAGGGTTTCGGTCCGGCTGCGCTGGGCCCGAAGCACCATCTGAAGCCGAACAACGAAAAGAATAAAGGTAACGATCATAGCGTCAATAAGCCAGTTATTGTCGCGTTGATAGCGATTCGGCTCTTTGGAAGAAATATGGATGAGGCCCAAGACGGCAGTCCCCAATTTAAGGGGGAAAATTATTTGCGAGCAAGGAACGCTTCTATCTTCAGGGTTGAGCTTATAACCATGTATTTCCGGCTTAATATTAACGAACTTGTCCATTATTACTTTAATTTTCTTGTGTCCCTGGTTTGCCAAATGATTGGCAATATCTTCTTTGACTGCCTTAATATATTTCTTGCCCACTCTATCCTTAAGATGGTTAATAAAAATGTAACCATCGTCATGCTCCGGACTGAATATCAAATACGCCGCCGAGCTGTACTCAAGCACTTCGGACAGATAATTATTAATGATTTTAATTGCTTCTTTTAAGTTAAAAATGTTAGTTAAACGGTCAGACAATGATTTCAAAGCCTCTAACTCAAAACGGCGCTGCCGCAGTTTTTTTATTTCTTTATCGGTTGCCGCGTTTTGAGCGGCGATAGTAAACTTTGCCCAGAGCGATGTACACTCTTGATATTCTATCAAGGGAGTTAATGCGCCATTTACCGCGATCGCCTGGCCTTGTTTACTAAGGAGAATTAGCTTTATATTTTTTACCAGCTGCCCGTGTCGGGCTTTGGCCAGTACTTCTTCAATGTATGACCTATCGTCGTCATGAACGATATTTACCAGTCTTTTTTCCTCCAGCTCATAGGCTAAAAAGCCCAGCATCCGCCGCGCCTTGAGATTAGCAAACTTAATTGTACCTTCAGGGTCAGTGGCGACAATAATATCATCACTATTATTAATAAAGGCCTGAAACTCCCCGCTATCCAAGGCCGGGACGTGGACGTGTTTAAGGCTAACTTTTTTTTCTTCTAATTCATTGTTCATACTTAAAAAATTTGCGTAATATGCTAAGATGTGATATAATATAAATAGAAAAAAATCAAAAAAATAAAAATAAAATGAAAACAAAAATTAAAAAAATAGGATTTTCTTATTGGCGTATTTCTCTATTATGCGTAATAATAGGGATTTTTTTATTGCCTCAATTAGCTTTTCTTTTTGGAGTAACCGATGAGAATATAATTAACATTACCAATAAAGAACGAATTAAAGAGGGTCTTGAACCGCTAACCGCCAACCAGCTCTTGTCAAAAGCCGCCCATGACAAAGCGCAGGCAATCATGAATAGCCAAAAATTCGGCCATAACATTATAGGCAAAAAATTTTCCCACTGGGTTAAAGAATCCGAATACCAATATTCCTATATTGGCGAAAACCTGGCAGTTGATTTCTATACCAGCGAAGGGATAATGAAAGCCTGGCTTAAGTCCCCTACTCACCGAAAAAATATTCTTAATGAAAAATTCTCCGAGATCGGCGTAGCTGTATTGCCAGGCAATCTTGACGGGAAAGAAACCGCTTTGGTAGTGCAAATTTTCGGCCAACCGCTAACAATACCTTTGGCTAATACTAAAACCGCTCCCAAATCAAATGGTTTTGAAAACCAATTAACTATTCTGCCCAAAACCGCTCCCTATACTTTTAAAACGATTGAAATAAAATCAGACATTAATCATCTTGCCTCACTTCCTGAATATTCTTATTATAATTACTTAACCGCGTCAATAAAAACTATCAATAAAACAGGTAATGCTATTGTAAATTCTTTTATTCCCGGAACAACTGATTTCCTGGCTTTAAGACAAATAAGCAAACATTCAACCTATTTATTCTTGTTTATACTTCTGATTCTTGGCGCTTTCTTTGGTCTAAACGCCCGTAATTACATAAGCCACCATAAATAGCCGGCCAATGCCAGGGCTAAGGCAAACCGATAATAAGCAAAAACGTGTAAACTATATCGCTCGCTAAAGCGTAAAAAATATTTGATTGCAACATATCCACTAAGTGAGGCGGCTAAAAACGCAACTGATAAAACAAAATATTCATCAATACCCAAACCGGCTGACAATAAATCCGGCAGCTTGAATAAATTAGCGCCGAAAATGATCGGTAAAGATATTAAAAAAGAAAATTTAATCGCCTGTTGGCGCTTTAAGCCTGCCAATAATCCGGCGACTATTGTTATTCCGGATCTGGATGTACCTGGAATCAAAGCAATTGCCTGAAACAAACCGATTAATAGCGCCGTCTTCCAGGTTAATTCCTGATAATCTTTCATTTGCTTGCCTAGCTTTTCCCCGATAAAAAACAGTCCGCCAACGATTATTAGCATTATTACCACTGTGTAAGAAGAACGAAAGTAAGAAGTAATAATATCTTCTCCTAAAAATCCAATGATCGCGGCCGGAATTGTAGCAATAATAATGTACCAAGCCGTTTTATCCTTGCGATCAAATAAATTTTTAATAATTAGAGCAATATCACGCCAAAAATATACTAATACCGCCAGAACGGTAGCTAAATGCAGGACAACGTCAAAAACCAGATCATTCTTGATCGGCAACACAAACAGATCATGCAGAATAACCAAATGGCCAGAACTGGACACCGGAATAAACTCTGTAATTCCTTGAGTAATTCCAAAAATTATTGCAACTATAAAATCCATTAAATAAAAAATGACAAATGACAAAGCTCAAATGTCAAATCAAATCCAAAATCCAAAATAATTTATAGTCAAGGAATTTGAATATTCCCGACTACTGTTAGTGCCCTTTGGGCATAGAATGCCCCTTTTAGGGTATAACTTGTTTTGAAATTTGGCATTTGATATTGAATTGACATTTTGATTTTGACATTTGAACTTATAAAAAAATGTATCAAATTCTACTTTTCCCAATTCTATCAGGGCTGATAGCGCAAATAATCAAATTTTCTATCCGATCAAACCAACAAAAATTCGCTGTAAAAAATCTGCTGGCTTATTCCGGCATGCCTTCCGGCCATTCAGCCATGATAGTGTCCTTGACCGCGATCGTCGGGCTAAAAGAAGGGCTGGGTTCACCGCTATTTGCCTTATGTGTAATTCTTACAATTATTGTCATTCGCGACGCCCTGGGCATCAGGCGATATCTGGGCCAGCACGGTAGAACATTAAATGCTTTGGTAAAAGACTTAAAAGAAGACAAATATCTTGATGATCAATATCCGCATCATCTGGAGCGCATCGGCCATACCCCGGCGCAAGTCATAGCCGGCGCCGCTCTTGGCCTCGCAATAAGCGTTGGCGGATTTTACTCGCTCTAGAAAAAACCTTCAGCAATTTAATTTACGACAGGCTCTTATAACTCTCCTTCTCCGTTTGGATTATACCCTGCTCTAACTTCATCGCCGTCTGAATAGCCGTCTCCGTCTGTGTCGATAATATTTGAATCAGTAAAATAGATATATATTTCCTGATTATCAGTTAATCCGTCTTTATCAGTATCATAATTTGCTTTATTTTGCAAAAAATCATTAAAACACTCTTCAGTAGAGCAAAAATTCGCTTCAACCACTTGTTTAACGCATCTATCAATCAAATTCTGATCTTTTAATTCATAGCATGGATCAACTTTTTTATCCTCTAATGCTTTACGTTTGTAAATAATAAAACTGCACATTTTCTGCTCTTGCTTATTTTCTATATACGCGCATCCTGAATTATCTGACAAATCTAGCGCAATCTGCTTAAAGCATAAATCGCTGGTATAAATATCTTTTATCTCATTGCATTGAGCAAAGTCTTTCTGTACCTTTGCTGATTCAAATTCTTCAATATCATTTATTCTTTTTTCCTGATTTGTTAATTGATTTTCTATTTTTACCGGTTGGGATTCTTCGGCTTCGTTTTTATGCGCGGCATTATTTATAATATCCGGCTTATTATAAAAATAAATAAAAATTATAATTGCAATTGCAAAAAATATTATTAATAATAAAACTATTTTTTTATTTATTAACATAAAAATAAAATTAAGGGGCTGTATAATTTATTATTACGGGATCAGTTAAATTAGGGATATTTTCTTCATTGCCAGGCGATTTTGTAATCCAACTATTAATTCCGCTTATAGAGCTAGGTGATATTGTAATTGACCATGAAGTATTAAGACTTGCTATATCTATCATACCGCCATCCGTACAGCAAGTAGCCCACGACCAATTTCCATGAATGATTTTACTAAATTCACTTGCGCCGTCATCTGAAACTGAAACAATAGACATATCCCAGCCATTGCCTGAAAAATTAAAATGCACTTCTCCGCCACTGCCGTCATTTATATAGTCGTGTAAGAAGCCCAAGCTTAGCATATTATTATTTGCATTAATATAGGCAAAAATATTGCTTCTTTGGCTCTGAGTAAAATCATAAGCTTCTGCTAAATTACTTGAGGAGGGATATACAGTATATGGGATAGCGCAATTGCCATTATAGCAATAAAACTCGCTTGCCGTATCAGCTTTAACATAAGGGCGGAATGTTTTTGTCCATACTCCTTGAGTAATGGTTAATTCTACACAGCTTCCGCCGTAGTTATAACAATCATCGCAAAAATCGCCTATCTCATCGCCATCAGCGTCTTCTTGCTCAGGATTAAATATATCAGGGCAATTATCCTTACAGGCTATGATGCCATCCTCATCTTCGTCTGTATTATCATCGCAATCAATATTATTGCATTCTAATATTTGAAAATCATCAATGTATAAATCAGTGCCTAGAGCGTCCGTTGAATTATAGCCCATGCTCGCGCCAATTACATTGCGAAGATTTCCAAGAGTGTCTAAATGAGTATTCATTTCGTCTGTATAAACAAAAGTTGTGCTATGTTCCAGCCAAATCGTATAATCTCCGGCAGAGACTGTTCCCATTGGCAAGTATTCATAGCATCTGGTTTGAAAAGGATGGCTCCAGCAGCAATGAGTTGGCTCATTAACGCAGGTAGGTATGCCGGTTCCGTCATTTAAAAGCCCTTCGGCGCAATTTACGCTTCCCCAATTAGAAGCAATCTCGTTGCACCATCGGCTATGACCTAAAGTATAAGTCATCATAGGTCTGAAACCTCCGCTGCTATGCCCTTTGTAATAAAATTTCGTAATATACATTTTACCTACTTCCCAAGCTAAACTAGACACATTATATTCAAAACTTAGCCACATTGTCCTATTGGCATACGCAAAAAAATCAAAATCCTCCCCTTCATTGTATATACATTGTCCTCCGTCCCAATCGCATAACGCGCTATCATCAAAATCGCATTGGCTGGTTCCGGCAAGCCAAACGCATTTATTACTATAAACATAACGATCCCCGGCGGCATAAACTCCTGTGCCTTCGCATAAATCCTGGCTGCATGTTCCGGGATAAACCAAGTTGGGATTCTGATGAAGCAAAAGGCTGTGGGTTCCTGAATGCGCGTCTGTGTTAACAACGCTAACATCAGCCCAAATCTGTCCGCTACCAGACCAACTAACAGGAAAACCAGAAGCAGGGTCTATTGTTTCAAAATCAGTATTAGATAACACTTCAGTAGTATCGGCATGCTCGTCAATCATCCCGTCGCAGTCGTTGTCAATCCCGTCATACTGAGTGCAGTCATCCGGTTGGCCTGGATTAATGTTCGCGCCATCGTCTAAAGTGTTTAGAATGCCATCTGCGCCACTAAGACGGTCGTCGCAATCTAATTCAACATGCGCGCAATTAAAATTAGTTGGATAACCGTAACTATCTCCATCTATGTCAACGCAGCTCATAGCGCAGTCATTACAAGCGGCTTGCGTAGCTATCCATGTAGCATTATCTATAACAATTCCTATTCTGTTTTCATAATCTGTTTTTGTTTCATTTGGATCGCATTCTTCCCCATAACCATCCTGAATAATCCCATCACCGCACCAACCGCCAGTATATTCACAAGTATCAGCTGGCGGAGTCGTACAGCTATACTGATTATTTTCAGAACTATCAGCAGGGTTGTCCGCAGTTCCATCCGCATTATCACATTCCTCATCCCCGTTAACGCTCCCGTCTCCGCATGATTCGGTTGGGTTGCATGTATCATCCCAAATACACTCGCCAACAATACAGGATAATTTTCCGTTATAACTATCGCTTGTAACGCAACTTAAAGTTTCTCCTATTTCACATTCTTCAGCAAAATTTTCCATATTTGGATTTT
>JAGLPO010000049.1 GCA_023137275.1 Candidatus Parcubacteria bacterium
CTGGCTTCAAATGAAAACGCCGAACTTGAACGGTCAACGCTCCAAAGGTGACAGTTGGTAAGACCCGGCCCCATTAATAAATCAAATATTTCTCTCCTCATATCAGATTCTTTAGTATTATCGTCTGGAAATTTTTCCATTATGTACTCATGAATCTGAGTCCTACCGTTGTTGACCGCTAACGATCTCGCCCTGAGCCGATCACCAAGCCCCAATGGGTGAGAGTGCATCCAGTAATAGCCTCCAAAAAGCTCGTCCGCCCCTTCACCACAGTATGCGACTTTGTGGCTTTTGCTGATTTTATGAGACAAAATATGAAAAGCCAAGCTGCCAAGGACATTGAAAATTCCATCGGTAACAAGTGACTCGTAATGGTAAAGATAATGGTCGAGAAATCTTATGCATTCCTCCCCGTCTGTTTTGAATTCATGGTGATTTGTGCCAAGTTCTCGTGCAACCTTTTCTGCGTAGTGACGATCTTCGCTGCTGCCGTCATCAAAAAGGGTAAAGGTATCCAGTTTCCGATCACTGTTTTTCTGTAAAAACTGTGTCATCAGTGTGGAATCAATCCCACCTGAAAGATAAATTGCCTGAGAGTGTTTTGAATGATTGAGATACATCTCTGAAGCCGTATCCAAAAAATCTACCAGCTTTTCCTCTGTATCGTCCTGATTCCAGATCTTGTCACCATAAAAAGAGGCGTTAAGATTGGAAAATTTTTCAAGTTGCATCTTGTTTTTACTAAAGCACAAATAAGACCCAGGTGGAACCTGCCGGATACCCTTGAACATGGTTTTTTTCATGTCAAATATGAAACCAAATACTGAAGCTTCGGCAAGAGCATCTCTGTCGATTTCAATTCCTTTTTCCCAGACTCTTAACAAGGCTTTTATTTCTGAGGCAAAAAAAATAGAGCCTTTTTCTTTAAAATAGACCAGCGGTTTGATCCCTACAGTGTCCCGTGCCAGTATCAGCTTGTTTGGTGTCATTATGGCAATCGCGAACATGCCCTTTAACTTGCTAAAACAAGATGCTCCATATGTCAGGTACAACTCCAGAATCAGACTTGCTTCATCGAGGATTTCATCCGGGTTAGGAAGGGATTTGGATAGTACTTTGAAGTTATAGATTTCACCGTTGAAAATGAGGGCAATTTTGCGGTTTGATGAAAAGGTGGGCTGGTTAACTCCTGAAGGGCCGAAAATATCAAGGCGGCAGAATCCCAAGGAACCCCAGGGGAAATTTGAGATTTCATTTCCGTCCGGTCCTCTGTGAAGCAAGGTATTGAGCATTGTGCGCGTCTGATTTAGGCCGCCTTGGCCGAAAACCCCGCATATTCCACACATTAGGCAAGCTCCATAATACCGGCATACAGCTTTTCGTATTCATTGATAGCCTCTTGATCGGTCAGGCTGGCAATGTAATCACATATTCCACGAGTCAGGATGCTTTCCCAGTAAAGGGTTTTGTTTAAGATAGAGTTGTCAAGGATTGCCCTAAGATTTCTGAGTTGTTCTTTAATAAGAATTTTATCTTCTTCTTTCTCACTATCTAATTTTTCGTCAATTTTACCCCACTTTTCATTTAATTCCTTGAAATAAGAGGATAATTTCTTTCTTTTTTTCAAGGCGGCTTTAATTTCATTAGATTTGCCTTTTTCAAGTTGTTTAAATTCTGTGTCATCTGTTTCAAAATCCAACAACCTAGTTTCCCATATTTTTTTTAGTTCATCATTGATTCTGGTACTATCAATCATGGTCTTTTTAAGTTTATCCAAAATTTCTTTGCATGCCTTCTTTTCACTTTTTAACAATTCTGTCAGTTTCCCGTCCCTGATTAAAGTGATTAAAGAGATTAAGATGTACTTCAATCCCAAGTCAGGTAGCTGATGGGAATTGGTTATATAGGCTTTAAACAATCTTCTCAGTATATAGCTGGCCTTCCCATCATTTTTTTCCACGGTTTCACTTTTTAATATTGTATTGCTTTGGTTTTCCTCAAAAGCACCTAATGCCTTTTCCCTATTGTCATCACGATTGTTTTTATCGGTAAAGGCAACAAGATTGGCCAGGACTTTGTTTGCGTCATCTTTTAAAAGTTTTTTCCAATTCTTAAATGTTTTTTCTGCATGGTCTTCTGGTTTGAAATCTGTTGGAGCCTTAAAATTCTTGAGGTCAGAAATTGTGATTATTAGTCCATTATTCGTCTTAAAATTTTCTGCAAATATTTTATAAAGTGAATAGAAGGGGCGCAACTTCAGCCACCCGATATTTACCCATTGCTTATTTTTCATTTTAAAAAAATCGGCGCTCTCTTTCTGGTAATGCTTAACCAAGTAATTTCTTAACAAATCTAGGGTTCTTGTAAATCTATAGGCGAATTCAAATCGATCACTGCTGTTATTTTTAAGTACTTCCAGGTCATTCTTTAATTTGAAAAGGTTTTTCGCTCCAGATTCACACAATTCTTCAGTCTGTTTCTCGACTTGTTTGTAATATTCAAAACATAGCGAACCGATGCACTTAGACATTATATCTATCATTGTATTTATCTTATCTTCTTCAAAATGTTCACCTCGTTTTGTACATTTTTCTAAATGATCATAGCTCAAAAGATACAAATAACCGTGGTTAGAATAATTGTGGTAAAAATTAATTTCAAAGTAGTCTCTCAGGCATTCAATTTTATCGAATTTCTCGAATTTTGAAGATTCTTTAAGAGCTTCAAACTCTTTTATAATCCATTTTTCTTTCTGTCCACTATCATCATCCATTGAATATAGGATGTTCATAAGACTATAAATATTAATTTGAACTTTAGCCGGATTAGAAAAAAAGTCTGTGACATTCTGACGTGTTTGGTTAATGATCGCCTTTTTATAAAATTTCGCCAGCAATTTACCCAGGTCTTTTGAATCGTTTATTTTTTTTAGTTCATCAGTAATCTCTATGAAGGTGCCTTGACAATTAAATTCTTCAATTAAGAATTCAACATCATCTTTTGCTATTTCAAAAGAAAGTAATCCTTTATTTATTCCGTCCTCGAGGTCCTGTTGGCGCTGGGCAATCTCATCGGCTTGTTTAACAATTTGAGCTTCAAAAGAAACAAATCCCAGATTATTTCCGTTAATTGTATTGCTGAAATAGTCATTCACGGATTTTGCATAAAAACTGTTCGGGAAAGGGTGATCAAAAAGGTAGGGGTATTCTTTATGAGATTTTTTAGTTATTTTATGTTCCCAGAGTTTTGCCAGATAACATTTGTGGGAGCAATAAATCCACTTTAAATATTTTTTCTTTATGGGTTCTTTTTTTATATATTCTCTTGTTGTTTCACCTATGTCCAAAAGTTTTTCATTTATCTTCTCCCCATCCTCAATAACTGGTAGCTTAGCACAGTACCAGGGTTTACAAATTTCTTTCTTTTCACCCTTTTTTTCTTTCTCCTTCTTTTTCTTTTTTTGGATGTTGCGTTTACACTCTTTTTTGTCATGGTAATGACACACATAAACCCAAGGACAATGTTTGGAAGAAATAAATATCTCATCATCCATTCCCGAATAGGATTCAGCATAGGTCATATCGGTGTGCGCAAGAGCACCCCAGATAATGTAGGGCCATATGGCATCATATTTTACTTCACCATTACTATCGTTATTTATGCGTTCTAAGTCTATTAATACTCTGTAACTCTGCAGGTTATGTTTAAATCCTGAATTGCCCAAATCACATTCTCTAACCTTATCCCCTAATGTGTCGCACCCACACATTATTTCCATTAAGGTTCGTTCCCCCACATGCCCAAAAGGGGTATGTCCGATATCATGAGCCAGAGCCATTGCTTCTGCTAACTCCTCATTTAATCTAAGGTCGATACAAATATCTTTGGCTATCTTGGCCACCTCAATAGTGTGAGTTAATCGAGTTCTGACATCCGGGCCGGTCAAAGATAAAATGACCTGTGTTTTTCCAGCAAGTTTCCTGAAGGACAATGTATTCATTATTTTTGTAATACATTCCCGGATTAACTTCCGTTCTCTCTTCGTGCATATAGCGGATAATTTTTTTAAATCGAAAGAGTTAGCCATTCCATTATCCTCTTCATTGCCAAATCATTAAATTTTTCAACCTTTGCCACTTCGGCAGTCTTTCCCGGAGAATGTTTATCTGAGCCGATAGTTGGTATTAACCCAAGCTCACCAGTTAATGAAAGAATATGCTTAACCTCATCTTCAGTGCTTCCGCCAGAAAAGAATTCAACCCCCTTGAGACCAGCTTTAACTAATGTTCGAACTCTCAACTCGACCTCATCCTTAGACCGCCTGCCAGTCTGACCGCCAGATTTTCGGTAAGGATGTGCAAGAATAGGGGTTGCACCCCAGGAATTAATTATTTCGATAAGTTCTTCCGGGTCAAATGGCATAGGACGAACCGTGCCCATGGGTAGTTTTCTTTTTTCTTTTCTTACCAAATCCTCGGCTTCGATTTGTGATAGATTTGTTGAGTTAAAAGATACAGCCTCAGCCAACGCAGGCAATCCAAGTATTCCCTCAGGATGATGATTCAAAGCTAAGACCTTTTCATAACTGGGAAGAGTTGGAATTTTTTTCTTTATATCTTGATAAACCAGAAACATACAATTTTTATCCAAATTCCTTCTTGCAACCATAAAATCAAAAAAATCCTGAGGGATTTCATTAATGAAATAGCTAAGGATATGGCAGGTGGGAGTAAACCACTCCACCCCAAGGACAGGCCTTATATCTCTTTTTTGAGCCTCAATCTTGAATTCCTCCCAGCCACCAATAGTCTCATGATCTGTGATCCCGGCTATGTCCCCGGCGGAAAAGAAATCAAGTAGCTCCGAAATTGAATATTGACCATCCGCGCTATAATAGCTATGCGTATGCAGGTCAATTATCACCGGATTGCCTCAAGAATTTGATCAACCGCTTTTTTAACAGGGGCTTTGTCTGTGTCTATGATTATTTCGCCTTTAATAAAACCGGCAGTGTTTTCACATAATTTGTAGAGTTTTTTCAGAGTTCCTGCCGGCAATGGGTCCGAACCGTCTTTCCGGGTTTTATTACGCTTTATAACTTCCTCGATTGATGCTGTAAGGTGAAAGATGTGAATATCAGCGGCAGGGAGCTTCTCGGTATGACTCCGTTTAATTTTATCAATTAAAAACTCAAGATGTTCGGGGATGTCAAAGGTATACTCGATAACCACATCAAAATCTTCACGAAGAAAGCTTCGAACCATAATTGCTGTGTGGAATTTAGCGAGTTTGAGCTTATCTTTAGTAAGGCCCCTACGCTGGTCAAAATGAAGCACTTCGTCAATGGAAATCCGTGCTGTTTTCGTTGTATTAAATCGGGAAATCAGTTTTCTTGCGGTAAATGATTTCCCGACACCCGGAGGCCCTTTCAGGATAATGACACTGTTTCTTTTCGCCCTTTTTTTCATAATCCCTCACTTTCATGCACCTACAGCTAATCTGATCCCCTGTGAATACTGATCTGTCTCATAATGAATGCCTTTGGAGTATTTACACCCTCCAAGGCATCTATAGAAATATTGACAGGCCGTTTGTGAGTTAAAGTCGATGCATTTATTATTCCATAGAAATGAGCGATAGTCATTAAATTCTTCCCATTCTTTCCAGAAGGCGGGCCACTTAACATCAAGGATCGAAGGGCCTACAGCAGGGCCTGCCGGGCAAAACTTTATCCTGCCATGAAAATCCAGCGGCAACTGGGCAACCCACATGAAGCATCCTCGATTGAGCCTGTAAATTTTTTCGAGTATTTTCCTTGAAACTGAATGCTTTTTTGCCATTGAATCAAGCCAGCAAAATGGTGTCAGCTCAGCATGAGCTTTATAACCGAATTCATCAAGCCTTGTCGCTGTTGTTAGAAGATGAAACCACTGGTCGCCTTCTAAAAAGATATTATTATCTGTACTTCCCATTCCAAGCGGAAGCAGTCTGTTAATATCAAAAAAACTAATTTCCCCCTGGAACTGCTTATCCAAAAACTCAGCAAGAATCAAAATATCATTTGCCATATTCAAGGTATTAGGCGAATATTGGACAAATGTGCTTATTCCGGCTTTTATGCAATACTCAAGCCCTGCAACTGCATCCTTAAAGGCTCCTTCCCTTCCGGCGATTTCATCGTGAGTATGCGATGATGAAGAATGAAAGGAAATCCCTACTTCATCCAATCCTTTTTTTTTCAGCCGCAAACATGTACCTACATCTTTAAAAAAACTTCCGTTGCTGACAGCCCGCTGGAACATTCCGAATTTTGAACCGATTTCAAGGAGCTTTTCTATCGTATCTCCCGAAAAGGGTTCGCCCCCTAAATATAAAATTTCTTTTGTCCCAGTATCACCGAGAATAGTGACAATTTTTTTAAGTTTATCAGATTTTGGTGTGTCGTTTTTGTAGAACTTGCTATCTGGATTATAACAGAAACGACATCTGTTATTGCAATAGTTCGTTACATCCAGCATTACATTAACCGGCTGCTCCGGGATGCGAAAAATCCTGCCAGGTATTATTTCATTTGTAAAAATATGAGTCAGTTTCATTGACTTGATTTACCAAGACTTTCGTACAGCTTAATGTTGCTTTCTATATATTCTTCATAAAGTGCGGTTTTTTTTCGTTCCATTCCATCATCCACCACAGCATCCGGCACAAAGTTATAATCTATTAATTGCTCAGGGATCGTTTTACAGATAAGCTGCCTTAGTTCTTTTGGAACAGCTTCGCTTGATACTCGATCGGCTGTTGCCGAATTAACAATGCATGGAGTGCTACAAAACAGGGCTTCCCAAATTATATTTGAGAAATCTTCGACACTCCCTTTTTCCTCCCAACACCAGACGAATTTGCATGAGTTGTAAATTGACGGCATCATTTCAGGAGGCGCAAAATCCCTGACTTCAATATAATTTCCGGTTTCGGTTTGTGCGATCAGCTCCACAATTTTGTTTTTGTATTTACCGCCTATGACAAATAAAGATTTTAGTTTCCGGCTCCTAACGAGATCGAGCAGGAGATTTATCCCCTTAAGATTCCAGAAATAGTTGATTTTGCCAGCAAACAAAATATCAATCTTTTTTTCTGTAGGTTCAGGTCTAAATATTTCAGGGT
>JAGLPO010000005.1 GCA_023137275.1 Candidatus Parcubacteria bacterium
TTTTTGTTTAAATTACATTAATTATAACTTTGCTTACGCGATAAGCGCGTAACATGAGTTACTTTATATACTTTTAAATATTTTATTTTTATTAAATTCAATTTATATTTTATTTCTTGGTTTTGATTTTTATGGTTTTTGGCTTTAGTTCCGGAGCTTTTGGTATGGTAATCTTAAGCACTCCGTCTTCAGCCGCGGCGCTTGCCTCGTCTCCCAAAACATGGGCCGGAAGCTGTATGCTGCGGTAAAACCCGCCGCGCCGGATTTCCTTGCGGTAATAATTTTTGTCTTCTACTTCGCTCTTTTTTTCGCTCTCGCCTTTAACGCAAAGCACATCATTTTCAATTGAAATATTTACTTTTTCCGGATCAATTCCGGCTAACTGGGTTTCAACGATCACGTTGTCCTTGTCTTCATACATGTCAATCGCCGGAGTAAACCCGCCCCGGCCGCGGCCCGGCCAGGTGTCAAGCATTTTTTCCATTTCCTCGAATGGTTCCATGTCAAGGAAAGGAGACCATTTGATCATAGCCATAATTTTAAAATTTATTTAATTATTTTTCAATATTACTTTTGCCGGCGTGATAACTTTGTCTTTCATTTTGTAGCCCGGCCTAACAACTTTCTTCACCTTTTCTCCTTTGCCTTCTATCGCCTCCATCACGTTTGGATCAAATTTCTTGCCCTTAGCCGCGATCTCTTCCACACCCATATTCTTTAAAATTTCAACAAACTGTTTAACTACGTATTTAACGCCTTGGGCCCAGCCGTTTTCCTTGGCAGCATCATCAATATGCTTTAACGACAGCCGTAAATTATCATAGACCGGTAATATTTCCCGCGCGCATTCCTCGTTAGCGTACCTAGTAAATTCCTGTTTCTCCACTGCTGTCCGCTTCAACAAATTCTGATAATCCGCCAAAGCCCTTTTATACTTCCCCTCCAGCTCTTCATAACTTGTCTTCTTATCATCTTTTTTTACCAATGACTTTTTCTTCTCTGATTCTTTATTTCTGTCGTCTGCTTTCTGTTGTCTGTTGTCTGTCGTCTGCTTTCTGCTTTCTGCTTTCTGCTTTCTATTATCTAACATCATATTATTTATTAATCACATTATTAACATATTTTATCAAAGCCAAATTTCTCGCGTAATCCATTCGCATCGGGCCGACAATGCCGAAAATACCGATATTATCCTTTAGCCGATATTTGGCCATGATCGTGCCAAACATATGGCCAAAAGGATTTTCCGCGCCGATCAAAGTATGGATGCCAACGCCTGTTTGATCAAACATTCCATCAACAATTTCATCAATCCGGTCAATCACGCCGGATATGTCATAGACAACATTGATCTGCGCGAATTCAGGCTGCTGTAAAAAATTAGAAATACCGGTGTAATAGACATTATACCTGTGAAAGGCCCAAAAAACAGCGGAACCGGTTAAATCAGCCAGCCTTTTGGCAGTTTCCCGAAAATTAGCTTCATCCTTGGAGTTAAGAATCACTGCCAAATCATTCTCATCGCTTTTATTAATTTTTTTGCTGTCCAGACTTTCCAAAAATAAATGATAGGCCTTTTCTGTCGGCACCCGCCCGGCGCTGGTATGGGGCTGAATAATATAGCCTTCTTCTTCAAGCGCCATCATATCATTCCGCACTGTTGCCGGTGAAACATTTAATTCATATTTCTCAACCAAAGCCCCTGAACCAACAGGCGCGCCGGTCTTAATATGCTCCGTAATAATGGTATTTAATATTAGCCCTTTCCTCTCATCCATAGCTTTTCCACCGGACTTTAGTCCGGGTTTAAGACACTTTAGTGCCTAAAAATAACATATTATACATTTTACACCCATTAGCACTCACCTGTCAAGAGTGCTAATTATGCTAAAAAAACAAGGGAATCTGACTTTGTCAAATCCCCTTTATTGTCTACTTGAATTTTATCTTTTTTATACCGTAAGATAATTCATTCTCGAATCCTGGTATTAATTTGATTTTGTCCGGTATTGGAAAACTTATAAAAAGCATGTTTCCATTGACCGTATTCATGTAATTCACTGATATTTTTTGCCCATACGTGGGCAAACCCTCCTCTGACCAACTCAAAATCTTTGATAATCCACTTTTTTATTGGCCCTCTAGCCTTTACATAGCCGCTTTTTCCTTCTGGCGCGGTTTTCCCAATGTCATACCTTTTAGCGCGACGATCATCAATGGCTTCTTTTGAAGCCATGCCTCTATACTTAACATACGGACCGTCAGGATAATCCCGCGTCCAATTTTTCTTGCTTGATAGCGATTCATCGGCCGGTACCAGCCATTTTCCTGCCATACATGCGCCCGCGCCTGCCGCTAATGCTATTAACATCTGTCCTGAACCATTTATGCCTCCGTCAGCAATTATAACCGGTGCGTGTTTATTTTTTGATTGGCGATCACGTCGAACAAAATCAGATTCCTGTATGGCGGTAAACATCGGTTTGCCGATTCCGGTGCCTTGAGTAGTAGTGCAAATAGCGCCTGAACCAATTCCGAGCTTTACCGCGTCTACTCCGGTTCTGGCTAAATCAAGATAGCCTTTAATGTTTGCGTAATTGCCTGCAATAACCGCAGCTTGGCCGTCAACGAGTTTAACCAATTTTTTGCATTGATTGATAATTTCACTACAATCCGCATGGCTGCTATCCACAACAATAATGCTAACTCCTAATTTTAAAGCTTGCTTCGCGAACTCAAGCTCCTCTTCTTTTTCTCCTATTGCAATTCCGACAACTGGTTTATCGTTGTGTGTAGCTGGGTTAACATTAATAAAGTCTTTAGTGAAATACATCCCAAAAAATTTTCCATCATCATCTACCACGGGTAGAACGGAATCATTCTTACGATGATTTAACATATATTCTTTTACTTCACTAAAAGGTGTGGAAGGATGAATTTTTGTTAGCTCTTTAAGTGGCCTCATCCAATTCATAACTTTTTCATTACGATGTTTATCCCATATTATGGCTCCGGCAAAAAGAATTCCTTTTAGAATTCCATTGTTTACTATCGGAATGGTGCTAAAATTATGCATTTTATAAATATCTTCGGCTTTCTCAATAGAAGCATCAGGCGACAAACATTTCGGAGAACTTACAAGGCATGGCTTATGAGTCAACACATCATCAAGCCAATTAAGCTGAATTTCAAAATCCTCGGTACGATCCAGGACACCAACCATTCCTATTTCAAACATTTTTTTAGCCAAATCCGGACCGCAAACCGTGTCCATTACAGCACTCATTAGGGCAACGTTTAATTTTATTGGGCCAATTTTTGTTTCCAGTGAAACTTGGCGTGGATGCAAATTGCTATAAAATTCCTGCAACCGTACCTCGTCTAACGTGAATCCTGGCCTTGGTATATTAATTCCTCTTTTACTTTCATCGTCGTACATAAGCCCGTAGTAAGCATCTACCTCTCTAAAATGTTCCTCATATTTACTGGCCATAAATTTCCCCCTTTTTTTCCTGAGTTTAAGTAAAATAATAAAAGAATATATATGTTCTATTTTTATATTAATATTAAAAAGGACAATACACCGTTGAATACGCAAAAAGCTCCGAAATTTCGGAGCTTAGTTATCAAAGATGTTCTGACTATAATATCAGTTATCTTCTTTTTTGTCAACCCTTGTCTCGCTTCTGTCCTTATATTCGTCAAAATACCAGGTTAAAAATTCACGTACTACCGGGACGGCCGCGTCCGAACCCTCGCCGCCTTCTTCAATCAATACGGTAATAACCAATTCAGGATCATTAAAAGGGGCAAAGCCGGTAAACCAGGCGTGATGATCATTCTTGCTGGACCACTGGGCAGTGCCGGTCTTGCCGGCCACCGCGGCCGGTACGCTTAAAAGGCTCCGGGCGCTGCCGTCGGTTACGGTTTGGCGCATGCCCTCGCGGACAACATGGATATTATAAGCATCAATAAAATCTTCGCGAACCAACTCGGATTGAGCCTGTCCGAGCGGCTTATCCTCGCTTGAAAGTATCTGGTGGATAAAATGCGGCCGATAAAGCTTGCCGCCATTGGCAAACACGCTGGTGAACAAAGCAACTTGAAGAGGAGTGGCTAAAAGATCGCCCTGCCCGATGGCCAAATGATACGTATCGCCAATATACCAGCGCTCGCCTTTTACTTCTTCTTTCCAGTCTCTGGTCGGCAAAAAACCGCTTGCCTCGCCGGCCAAATCAATGCCGGTTTGCGTGCCCAAACCGAACAGCTCGCCGTACTCCACCATCCGATCCACTCCCAGGCCGCGAAAATCCTCATATCCGCCGCCGATATTATAAAAATAAGTATTAACCGATTCGGCAATCGCCTGCCGCGCGTCTATCCGGCCATGGCCGCCGGCGCGCCAATCCGGAAAAAACCATTGCCCGATGCTAATCCCGCCAACCGACAAAAAAGTGGTATGCTCGCTCACTATTCTCTCTTCCAGCGCGGCCGCGACCCAAACAGGCTTTATTGTTGAACCGGAAGGATATTCGCCGCTAACAGCGCGGTTAAACAAAGGCTTATCTTCATGATTTATTAAAATTTGATAATCATCAATACTTATCCCTTTGGCAAAAGCATTATTATCATACGCCGGCAGACTAACCATGGCCAGCACCTCCCCGCTATCAGGATCCAAAATTATAGCAATGCCGCGTGTTAACTTTAACTTGTCCAATTGCTTGATTAAAATTTCTTCCAATTTAACCTGCAGATAAGTATCAATAGAAAGAACAATATTATTTCCATCCTTAGCCTCGGATTGCCTGATAACTTTTTTTTCTTTGCCTAGCGCGTCCACCTCAATATGCTTTTTGCCGCTTTCGCCTTTAAGTTCATTTTCCCAAAAATATTCTATCCCCATTTTGCCGATATAATCAAGCGGCCAATACTCATCACCATAGCTGTCCAGCTCCTTCTGATTGATCTTGCCGGTATAACCGATAATATGGGACAAGGAATGCCCAACGCCGACATTTTGATCCTGATTGTTCATTCCATAAATCAAATATTCTCTATTGGTTTTTTGGCTTAACACCACTCCGGGCCAATTGTCACTTGCCAAATACAAGCGCATTGCCTGTTCATAAGGAATCTTATCCGCTATAAACAAAGGCTGATAAGCCTCCAGACTGCGGCGATCCACCACGGCCAAAAGCTTATAAATATCTTCTTCGTTAAGATTGATAATAACCCGGCTAATCGCGGCAACAATAGCGTGCAGTTCGTTTTCATCGCGGGGCAGATCAACCGGAATAAAATAAAGTAAAAAATTAGCCTGATTTCGCACCAGGGTCCGCCCGGTACGGTCATATATTATCCCCCGCTTAGGCTCAATGCGTTCAATCCGCAAACGGTTGTCTTCAGCCAGGCCGTAATAATATTCGCCTTTAACTATCTGAAGCCAGGCTGTCTTGCCTAAAATGATCGTTAAAAAAAACACCAAAGCCAGGGCAAGCCAGGGCAATGTCTTGATATTAAAATTTTGTCCGATAGTTTCCTTCTCCTCTTTGTCGGCAATGTAGGCGTCTTCGGACCAATTTGTCCGATTTACCATGGATAACCTGGAATTTTTCCCCTTGCCGGTTTGGATAACAAAAGGATCAATATTTTTGGATCGACGGCTGGGTTTTAAATATTTGAGACCTTTCATTATACAAGTTATACCCTAAAGAGTACCTTGTGCTCAAAGGGCATATTATACCCCAGAGGGTACTAACAATAGTCGGGAATACGCCCCGAAGGAAGTGCCCTTGGGGTGCTCAAATTCCTTGACTATAATTTAATTTATAAACACCGGGCGATAACGCTTAGTGAAAATTGTTATCAGATAAAATAATAGCGCGCTAAAAATTATATTCATAACTATTATCCGGCCTTGGGCCAGCCAAAAAAAATAATTGGTAAACGCGCTCATGGGCGCTTTGATTATTAGCGCGTTTATTACATTAAACAAACCAAACAATAACTGATAACTTAAAGTGGCCGATATCGTTAAGGCTAAAAACGAATAAAGGGAGCGGTTGGTAAAATAACTATTTTTTAAATAATAAACCACCGCGGCCATCACGCTGATGCTTAATAAATGAAAGCCGAATGGGGTAAAGGCCAAAAAATCCAAGAGCGCGCCAGTACCTATTATCCACCACCAAATAGTCCGGAGATGAGCCAGGCTGATAACATACACCAAAATCACAATAATTATATCCAAATACATAAACCAGCCGGGCAAAACCCTGATAAAAGACAGCTGAAATATTACCAGCCAACAGATCAAAAAAATATTGATAATTAATTTATAATACATTATTTTCAAGTTAGGCCCAAAGGGCACTAACAGTAGTCGGGAATATTCAAATTCCTTGACTGAAAATTAATATCTAACCAACCTCTCTTTTACCTCTCCCCCAGCCCCTCTCCTAGCCAGGAGAGGGGAGCAAAAGGAAAGGAAAAATTTAGGAAGATGTGAATGCTATGGTTTAATAATAGATACAATCAGTAAATTATTCGTGTTCATTAGGGGTATGAGATGAGCGCTTTGCCATAATTCGTTGTTCTCTTTATTTACGTCCGATACTTTGCCTATCACCAGGCCGCGCGGTATGGTTTCTTCCAAACCGGAAGTAATAACAATGTCATCTTTTTTAATCTCAACTTCCTGGAAAATAAAATTCATTTTTATTGTCAGGCCCAGTTCGCCCTCGGTAATGCCGTTGGTTGCCTCACTGCCTAAAATACCGGCTGCCAATTTGCATTGCTGATTGTTAACCAAACGCACCAACGATGAGGCTTCTTTTACGGCTGCTACTTTGCCCACTACAATTCCCTGCTCGTCCACCACTGCCAAGCCGATCCTTAATCCATCCGTTGATCCTTTGTCTATTAAAATTGATTCTGTCCGGCCAATTACATTTGTAATATCGCCGCGTGAGATTACCCGGCTAAGAATATGCTCATAGCTGTGATCATTAAAAAAATTCAAATACTCTCTTAATATCGCGTTTTCTTCTTCCACTGCCTTAAGTTCCGCGTTTTTTGATATTAATTGATTAGTTTCCGCTTGCAAATCGTTGATTTGTTGCCACAAGTCAGCCTTGCCGGTTTGCTCGTCAAAAGCAACGTTGATATTTGTTCCCCAGCTATAGATCGTGGCCAATAGCGGATTAAGTCCGCGCGACAAATATTGCTCTGCCGGGCGCAGAGCGCCAATCGCGTGCAAAAAAACAAGCAGCCCGATCAAGACCGCCGTATAAACAATATATTTTTTTATTAAGCCGGTCATGATATTAAATTCATTTATAAACAGTAAGTAAATTTATTATAATCTGAATATTTTTAATCAATCAATATTCCTCGCTTCCGGGTGATATTACTTTTTCTAAAAGCTCCATATCACTAAGCAAAATCCCGGTGCCTCGAACCACGCAAGTCAAAGGATCATCTGCCAGCCGCACCGGAATGCGCGTTGCCTGGGCGATCTCTTTGTCTATTCCGCGGAGCAAAGCCCCGCCGCCGGACAAGGCAATACCATGTTCGTAAATATCAGACACCAGTTCCGGCGGAGTAACTTCAAGCGTGCTTTTTATATTCTCTATTATTTGATTAATGGTTTTGCTGATCGCCTCTCTTACCTGGCTGTCGTTTAATGTTATTGCTTTGGGCAGGCCATTTATCAGATCCCGGCCGCGCACTTCCATTTCCATCGGCTCTTTCATCTCAGTCGCGGATCCGATGCTAATTTTAACTTTTTCAGCGACTTGTTCTCCAATCAGGATATTGAATTCTTCCCGCACGTACTGAGCAATATTATTGTCTATTTCGTTGCCGGCCAGCCTCAGCGACTTCCAGGCAACTACGCCGCCCAAAGAGATAACGGAAATCTCCGTAGTGCCGCCGCCAATATCAACCATCATAGTGGCGGTTGGCTCCGCCACCGGCTGCCTAGCGCCTATTGCCGCGGCCATTGATTCTTCAATTAAATACACCTGCCGCGCCCCCGCGGACTTAGCCGCGTCCTCTACCGCCTTTTTTTCCACTTCAGTAACGTCCAAGGGGACGCCGATAACTACCCGCGGACGGGGAATCAGCGTAAAACTCTCGGCATGGACTTTATCAATAAAATATTTAAGCATTTTTTCGGTTACTTCAAAATCCGAAATTACCCCGTCAACCAATGGCATGATCGCCTGAATGTGGCCAGGTGTCCTCCCAACCATTTGCTTAGCCTCTTCTCCCACGGCCAAAATCTCATTGGTCCGGGTATTGATCGCAACTACGCTCGGCTCATTAATAACAATCCCCTTGTCATGAGTATAGACAAGGGTGTTTTTGGTCCCAAGATCAATTCCCAGATCCTTGCTAAATTTTCCTAAAAGTTTATTTAACACTTATTAGACAACAGACGGCAGACGGCAGACGGCAGCCCCAAGTATCCGGGACTGCTATCTGTTACCTGCTATCTAAAATATTTATTAAATCCTTGATTTTAATTATTTCTACATCATCACTGCCTCGTTTTTTGAGTTCAATTGAATCTTCTTTAAGAGTCTTTTTACTAATTACCAACCTTAATGGACAGCCGATCAAATCAGCGTCAGCGAACTTCTCACCCGCCGAAATCTCCCGATCATCATATAAAACCTCAATCCCGGCTTGTTCTAAATTTTTGTACAGCTCTTCTGCTTTCTCATTTTGATTTAACGACAATAAATGCGCTTTAAACGGAGCAACTGACTCGGGCCAAATTATTCCTTTTTCGTCATTAAAAATTTCCACCACGGTTCCCATTAATCTTGGGATGCCGATTCCGTAAGAACCCATGTAAACAATTTTTTCTTCACCGTTTTTATCCTTATAGGTAAGCCCCAGGGCTTTTGAATATTTTTCTCCTAATGTATAAATATCCCCCACTTCAATTGATTTTGCTTCTTTAAAATTTAATTCCTCTTTTTTAAGATTAAAATCAGTAAAAATTTCCTCGGAATAATCATCTTTGTTGATCGCGATCTTCTTTTTTTCATCATACAAAATCACATCTTCACCGGCATCGGAAAGCGTCTGAAATTCAAAAGAATATTTTGAAAACGATCCGCCGGAAGACATGGTTAAATATGTCTTATCGCCAATGCCGATGCGATTAAAAATTTTCATATACACCTCTTTCATTTTTTCATAAAACTTATCATGCTCCTCTTTATTTAATGAAAAGTCATACAGATCTTTCATAATAAATTCCTTGCCGCGCATTATTCCGGACTTTGCCCTAAGTTCATTTCTGAATTTTGTTTGAAATTGATAAGCATAAACCGGCAAATCCTTATATGATGAAATATAATTTTTCATTATATTGGTTAACGGCTCTTCGTGCGTAAAGGCCAAGCCCAATTCGGTGCCGTTTTTTAAAGTAGTGCGAAACCAATCATCCACTTTTTTTTCATCCCAGCGATCGGTTTTTTCCCAAATATTCTTTTGCTGCAAAGCAGTCATTTTTAACTCACAAGCGCCTATTTTATTTAATTCTTCCCTGATAATATCCTTGATTTTTTCAATTACTCTCAAACCCAAAGGTAAAAAAGTATAAACACCGGCCATTTCTTTATGCACAAATCCGGCTTGAATAAGCAATTGAGCGTTCTTGCTGGCCTCGTCCTTAGGCGCTTCTTTTATTGTTTTTGTAAATAATTCTGATAATTTCATATTGAAGATAGTGTACAAATTTTTTAAACACTTAAATAATTATCTAGTCTATATAATACATTGTTTATATGTATTTTGTCAAAATGCTAAACTTAAAAAAGAAAAAAAGCTGTTGAACGTATTTATCGTGTCCAACAGCCAAATGCTAATTTGCAAATAAAATCGCGGGGAAGCTACTGTCAAAATCATGCTCAAAGCATAACCAGCCCCAAGTCCAACCACCGCCACAGAAGTATGGGGCACGGACTCCATACATACCGTTGGATCTGTTACGGTAAACCGTTCCCCAAAAACACACTGTTTTACCCTTCCATTCCTCGGGAATAAGATTAAGGTGTGAATAATCAAGCAGAAAATCAAGAACGTTGGCGTTGAGAACTGGTAGGCAAGATAATTCTTTATAAAGTTCATCACCCTTAACTACCTTTCCGTCCTGCTGTTTTTCGGACAAGAAGAGTGAAATCTTTTCTGGGTCCCATCTCACCTGCCCGCCTTTTCTGTGTTTAATTATACTCCATTCATCTGGGATATATGGATCAGCGTTGGTATTAATGAGGTAATTAATTTCAGCGCGACCGAGAAGGACATCTAAAAACCTCGTAAAAACATCTCCTTCGCTCGCCTTTTTTAAATTCGCCGCTGTCCACCCGTTTTTCTCAAGGGCGTGATCCAATTCAGCAGCTTGTTGAATTGTCATAATTGCACCCACAACACACCTCCTTTTTTCTAATTTTTTGATTTTTATAAATTTTCTACAAATACCATATATTATAAAAACAAAAAGGTCAAGAGCAAGCCTCTATTTCCTCCCAAACTTCTCCCACACCACCAAAACCGGGCTGGCTAAAAATATGGATGAATAAGTGCCGATAAAAATGCCGACTGTTAAAGCCAGGACAAATGGCTTGATAGTGGCGCCGCCAAAGAAAAAAACGGAGAGCAGCACCAAAAGAGTGGTGAGTGATGTATTTATTGAGCGTTGGATCGTCTGGTTTACCGAAGTATTAACCGTATTCTCAAAATCATCTTCGCTCTTAGGCAGATTTTCCCTTACCCTGTCAAACACTACGATCGTATCATTAACCGAGTAGCCTAGCACAGTGAGAATAGCAGCCACAAAAGCGGTATTAACTTCCATGCCAAAGAATTCCCCCAGCACGGCAAATACGCCAATCGTAATGATCACATCATGAAAAAGGGCGATGATCGCTGACAAACCATACTTCCACGAAGCCACCGGCTTGCTTACTTTTCTAAAAGCCCAGGCAATATAAAGCACGATCGCGATAAGCACGATGATCATGGCGGTGATTGAACGGCTCTTTAACTCCTGCCCGATAGACGGGCCGACCGAATCAAAACGCAATTCCACTATAGCCGGCTTGTTTAAATTATTAATATCAATTTCAAAAACAGGGGTAGTAGTCGCGTCGGTTGAGGTAGCCGTCTCGGTATTTAGCTCTAATGTATCATTTCCGCCAATTAAAGCATTAAGCGCTTTAACCAATGCCTGATGCTTTTCCTCGCTAATATCCTGGAATTTAAGGATCATGCCTTTCTCAGCCACCGGCTGGACGATCAAACTGCCAAGCTCCAAATCATTTACTGCCTCTGTTACCACGGCTACATCCGGCCTGTCCTCTGTAAATTCCACTTCCAAAAGCGATCCGCCGGTAAAATCTATACCCAGGTTTAAACCCCATAGAGCAATTGCCAAAATAGCCAAAACTACTACTGTTCCGGATAATGTTAGCCAAATTTTTCTATTTTGTATTATTTTATACATAATTATTATCTCACCTTACGCACCAAACATTTTT
>JAGLPO010000050.1 GCA_023137275.1 Candidatus Parcubacteria bacterium
TTTAGTGCGTAAGGTGAGTTACTAAGTAATTCGTAATTTATAACATGAGACAAATTATTGATTTACATATTCATAGCAAATATTCCAGGGCTTGTTCTAAGAATTTGACCTTGGAAAATATTGACAAGACTTGTCGCATCAAAGGTGTGGATATTATTGCCACAGGAGATTTTACTTTTCCGGATTGGTTTGTTTCTATAAATAAGGACTTAGAGGAAATAAATAATTCAGGGCTGTATAAATTGAAAACAGCTAAAGATGATAGGATAAAGTTTATTTTGGCAACAGAACTGGCTTTGATATACAAAAAAGATGACCCACGCCAAAAAGGTGGGGCAAGTAAGTGCCGCAGGATTCATCTTTGCGTGCTGGCGCCGAATATTGAAGCAGTCAGAGAGCTGAATAAATATTTAGATAAAAGATATAACATCCGTTCGGATGGCAGGCCGATTTTGGGGATGAGCGCGGAAAAGTTGGTTGAAATTTGTTTTAAAATCCATCCAAAATTTTTAATTTTTCCGGCGCACATCTGGACGCCTTGGTTCGCGGTTTTTGGCTCCAAGTCCGGGTTTGACTCTATGGAGGAGTGCTTTGGTAAATATACCAAAGACATTTACGCTTATGAAACCGGTTTGTCCAGCGACCCGGAAATGAATTGGCGCGTTAGAGAGCTGGATAAACTTACCATTCTTTCTAATTCAGACGCGCATTCGCTTCCTAATATTGCCCGCGAAGCTAATGTGTTTGAGCTTAATGAAATATCTTACGATGAGATTTATAATGTGATTAAGAATAAAAAAACCAAAGACGCGCCGCGGCGCGTTTCTACAAAAAATGATAAATCATTTTTAGACTACACCATTGAATTTTATCCGGAAGAAGGCATGTATCATTTAGACGGGCATCGCGCTTGCAACATCTGTTTTACGCCAAAAGAAACCAAAAAGCATAAAGGGATTTGCCCGAAATGTAAAAAGGATTTGGTGATCGGGGTTGAATACCGGGTTGATGAGTTAGCTGACCGTCCAAAAGGCTTTAAACTCAAAGGGGCGCCGGGTTTTAAAAAGTTGGTTGAGCTGGATAAAATTATTGCCGAAGTTCTGGGGATTAAAAGCCGGACTTCAAAAAGAGTACAGGCTGAGTATCAAAGTTTGATCAAACAAGCCGGCACGGAAATGGAAATACTACTTGATAAAAATTTAGACGATTTGCGTGATTTGACTCTGCCCGGTGTGGCGGAGGGAATCAAAAGAGTGCGGGAAGGAAATTTAATTGTTAAGCCCGGGTTTGACGGGCAATACGGGGTGGTGAAAATATTTAAAGACGAAGAAAGAGAAGAAAATAGACAGCTAAAGCTTATATGATTTAAACGATTTTTAAACAGTTTCCAAAGATTTATATTTTACGAGAAAACCCTGAAAATAGGGTTTTTATTTTTGCAGATTTACTAATATTAGCTATTTTACTATAAAATAGGGAAAATTAACCTAAATTTCGCTTGACAAAGCATAAGACTTGTGCTAGTATATAAAATCACATTAAAAAGAAAAAAAGGCCGTTTTTTACGGGCCAGGCACGACAAGCATGGGGATTTTCTATCTTGGGTTTTTGGGCCTATTATCGGCTAGTGGAGAGATCTACTAACCAATAATTGGCTCAGAAATACCTGGGGAAAATTTCTTGCCTGCCCGTAAAAGCCGGTTTTTTCTTTTACGAATTACGAATTATTTACGAATTTACGAATAAAAGATTAGTCTGGAAAGGCTATTTTTTGTTTGCTAATTAAGATTGGCTAGAGAGATAAGGGACGGGCAGTTGGCGGAAATGAAATTTTAGTTTCGCCGTATATTTGGTGTTAAGTAACATAAAATTTTATTTTATTCTTTCAGTACTTCTTCAGTAGTAGTTGATAAGTCGTCAACGCCGACAAGGCAGACGGCGCGCCAGGGGACGTAGTGGGAGGAAAAACGGGTTTCTTTGATCTCGCCATCCGGGTAGGTCACCGTGTAATCAAAATAAGCGTCCGCGCCGTTGTGGGCGCTTTCCGTGCATCTTTTAACGCCCGGTTCCAGATCAGTTGTTTCAATTATTTTTGTCGGGGCTGGCCGTACAATATTATGAATAACCGGATAGGTCTGGGTAGCTGTCCGGCCATCATTGGTTCCCCAGAAATCAAAGTACAGGTCATCGCCTTTAATGCGGGATTGAATTAGGATATGGTTGCCGGTGTCATTTTTAAATCTATAATCCGGCCAGGGATTATAGATCGTCGCGTCTGTGCCGGCCGGCTCATAATATCCCACCCGGTAAGAGTGATTGCGGCGCATTGTAACCGGCAGGCCGGACGCGGTAGTGCCGCGAAAAGCCGTGGTCCCGATCTGGCAAAGGCCGCCGCCGTATTCCGGAATAGTACGCCCTTCTTTTATTACCAGCTCAGGCAAATAACCGGTGTCAGCGTTAATTTCACCAAGAACCTTATTAAGGGAAAATTCTTCATCCGGGGCGATCAATGTCCCGTTAACCGAAGCGGCCCCAATTGCGATGTTGTGGCGGCGGTTAGCCGGAGAACCGGAAAAATTGGAGTGGCCAATGCCGATTATCTCTTTAATGCCGTAGTTATTTATCTCAGCCGTGCCCAAATCACTCTTTGTTTCTTCAATAATAAGTTCAATGTTATTCTGATTCATTAACACCGCCTGTTTTTCAATATTAATAATATTTTTGTTTATCGCAAGCTCTACGCCGCCTTGGCTGGCTTGAAATTCAGTTACTTTCCCATCTTTAATTTCAAATTTCGCGTTAATCGGTTTTTTATCAATATGCGGGGCGATCGCATCGCTTAAATAATTACTAATCTTTTCATGATCAAAACCAACGATATATTTTTCCAGGCTGGTAGTGCTAAAGTTATCTTTAATAATCAGCCAATTAAGAAGGTCGGATTTGTAAACCGGCCACTCATGCCGGCCGTAAGAAAAGGACAGCGGTGACAAATTAATAATTGATTTCGCCATTGGATCAATGTTAAGAACATCCTTTTTATATATTTTTGGATAATCAATATTGGCGCGGATTTTAACAGGAGAAACGCTTAGGCTGCTAAGGTTTTTTTTCAGCTCTTGTTCGGCCGCCTTGACGCTCAGAATTTGTCCATAGATTTCTTCTTTAACGCTAAACACGATCGGGCTCCAATGATTTTCCTGGCTGTATTCAAGGCGCGCGTTTTGAGCCGGAGTGGCAAAATGGTCAAAGTTGCTGGAAAAGAAATTTTTAAGCTCATCATGATTAACCGCGAAAAGAATAGTATGGCGCTGAGGCTTAAGTAGAGCGGCAATTTTATTTTGCAGGCGTTTCAGAAATGAGCCTTGCCGTCCATAATTTAATAAATTGTTTATTGTACTTTCGGTGTCAAATACTATTACTTCTTTAACAATATCTCCTTCAAGCGAGGCGATCAGGGGATAAAGCACGGTTTCCTGATTGTGGTATTTGAAGGCAATCCCGGTTTGGCTCAATTTATCAATTTTTTTATTCAACTCAAGCTTGGCTGATTCTTTGCCATACCCGGAAAGGTCAATTTCTCCCAAATAAACACCGGGGTATATTTTTTCTTGATAAAATTTTTCATAGACCCGGTAAGCGCCAATTGGCAGAACAAAGATAATAAAAAAAATGGCTACCGGAGCAATCAGCCATTTTAAATCAATTTTTTTCTTTTCAAACATAAACATGCTATGGTGTTAAAATTTCATTGAGAATGTCTTTTGCCAGTTGTTTATTGTTATTAGTTTTATCCTTTGAATCAATAATATTGATTTCAAGCACGGTTCCTTCTTTTGCTGTTTGGGGCAGCTTGTCCTTTGGCCAGTTTATTACTTGTTTATCATTGGTGATCAAAACCGCCTTATCCCCCTCAAACCTGTCAATAGTTACTGTTATATCCATACTATTTTTCTTTTACTTTTATTTGAATTTGCTGGGCATTTTTTGCCTTAGGAAGGGTAATGCTTAATACGCCGTTTTCAATCGTTGCCTCTACCTTATCAGCTTCAATTTCTACCGGCAGAATAATTGAGCGGGAAAAAGAGCCCCAATAGCATTCCCTGAATAAATAGTCCTGTTCCTCCACTACTTCATTTAGCTCCCGGTGGCCGCGGATAGTCAGCATATCATTATTAATGGAAATATCAATATCCTCCGGTTTAACTCCGGCAATAGTGGATTTAATCATGATTGCTTTAGGGGTTTGAAAGACATCAATTGAAAGCTGGCCTTCTTCAAATTCTTCAGCCGGCCATTCATCTTCTATTTCAGCCGGCATAGATCCTTTCTCCTCCTCTTCTTCTTCTATTTCTTCTTCCATTTCTTCATCTTCTTCTAATTCCTCCTTGTCCTTTGAGGATTCATTTTCATAATATAAATCTTCATCATCCTGATCCTGGACTTCTTCTTCTATTTCTTCTTCTTCAATTCCGCTTCTTTTATCCAAACCATATAGTTTTTTTAAGAATTTTTTCATATAAAAAATGTTATGTTTGTAAGTATTTATATTATATGATTTTCAAAAGAATTTATCAAGTTATAATGTGGGCTCAAGAGGATTTGAACCTCTGACCTCCACGATGTCAACGTGGCACTCTAACCAACTGAGCTATGAGCCCTAAATTGTATATTGACCAACTGCTTGCCCGTCCGTAGCTCCGGAGGAGCGAAGGCGGGAGCTATATGCCCTTATAAGTACGCCCAGATGGACTTGAACCATCGACCCCCACGTTATAAGCGTGGTGCTCTAACCACTGAGCTATGGGCGCTAAATTAAGAAAAGATTAACCACTGCCTGCCCGACCAATTCCACAGGAAGCTGGGCGGGAGCTTATGGGCGCTAAACAAAAAAAAGGATCTCCATCCTTATCGTGTACAATACCACTTTTTTGTCAGAATTTCAAGCTTATAGAGATAATTGCTCTTTTATATATTTCCAAAAATTGTATAAAAATGGAATTATTGATTCCATAATCACATAATTATATAGTGCAAATTTACTTGATTAATAATTTTACAGCGATAATTGCTCTAATTGTTTTTTTATTGTAGAGATAATTTCGTTCTCGGCTTCGCTGATCGGCTTGTCAATTATAATTTTCGCTAATTGCTTGGTGCCGCTGGGATTAAATGCTTTAACCAAGCCAAAAGAATTTATGCTGCGAGTAGAATACACCAAAGCTTTGGTGGCTTTGGCATCGGTCTCTTTTTTAGCGATCTCATAGATCAGGAGAATAATTTTGGCCTGGGGAATATTTATCATTAATTCGTCAATCACTTCAGACAAGTCTTCTTCGGTGGTTTCGGTTTTTTCAAAATCTATTTTTGTAAGCGTTGACCAGATCAGTTTATTTTCCAGACCGCTGTTCAATCTGGCCAGAACCCGGCCCCATAGCTTGAGCACGGCAAGCGAGCGTGAGCGGTAGAGCTGGTTAACGATCTCTTCACGGCGTGCCCCCATTGAAACCAGCTGGGAGGTAATGGACAAAGCCTGCGGGGTTATGTTCTGGGTTTTAAAGCTTCTGGTTTTAGAAATTATTCCGGTCAGTAGACAAGTGGCAATATCTTCGTCTATCAGATCGCGTGAAATTGACGTAAATAAATTAAATAATATTTCCGAAGTGGAGATCGCGGTCAATTCCACGCAATTGATCTGAGCGTAAGCTTCGTTCTGCGAGTGGTGGTCAATATTAATGACCGGCACTTGATAGAAAAATTCCGTGTCATTGTCATAGATCGCGCCCAGTGATTCCAGATCCGGCGTATCCAAAGTGATTATCAGATCGTATTTAAAGTTGCCGGAGCGGGTGCGGACATCATCAGGGGTAAAAAAGCCTTCCTTTGGCGCGATAATAAAATTAAGGGTATTATCCTTAATTTTATATTTGATCTGCCCGACTTTGGCATTGGTAATATCAAGGGATACAATGAATTTACGCAAATTATTCAGAGAGTTTTTGATCGCGTTAAAACCGGGAAGAAAGTTAAAGCTGGCGCTTTTTTCAAACGGCTCGGCAATTATATCTACTTTTTTATCCATTTTTTTAAGCAGCAAATAAAAAGCCAAAGCCGAAGCCACCGAATCGCCGTTCCAAATTTTTTTGAAAGTGACTAAGATATTATCGGCTTTTTT
>JAGLPO010000051.1 GCA_023137275.1 Candidatus Parcubacteria bacterium
TCCTGATAATCTTTTTCCATTCCATAGTTAAATTTTTGCATAGCCGGAGAGCAAAATTTATCCAATATTTTTATTTTTTCTTTTGGCCAATCGCGCCAGCTGCCAATCACGTTGTTCTTTGACTTATGCACTCTTTTGGCCAGTGTATTTTTTATGATCATTTTGATATTTTTTGGCATTGCCTGGCCGCCTAACGAATTAGAGATAAGAAAATTTATAAAATTATAGAAATTTTCTTCCTTTTGAGAGGATAAAAATAAATCCTCAAAGCGAAAAATTTTTATTTGAGGATTGTTTTTCGCGTTTTTAAGAATAAATTTATTAACATAGCCCCATAGCCAGGCCAGCTTTTCAAATTGGCCAAAGCTTTTCCACTCTTTGGCAACTTGCGCGTCACCAGCCATTAACGGAGTCAAACGATTGCCAAGAAAAGAATGAATATCGCTTTGATGATATAGGGCTTTAAGGTTCATCCAGGAGCGGATCCAATCGCGCGGATCGCGGACAATATAGGCGGCTTGCAATTGCTGAAACGCCAAGGGCAGCGAGTCAAGCAGCCCATGGTATTGATAATTTGATTCTAAATATATTTTTTCGGTTTTTGTTTCAATATATTTTTTTCTTGCCTTAATTATTTTATTAGCCGCAACTTGCGCGTTAATAATGCCAGCCAGGCGAAGATTGGATATTTGCATTATGCTCTGGCAACCGAACAATTTATTTGTAACCGCCCCATTTATTCCGATTTCTTTTATTGCTTTTAGTATTATTTTGGGATTAAGTTTTTTTATGATAATTTTTCCCGGTTCATGAACAGCGTAAATATCCTGAAAATTATTGGAAAAAAAATCAGCCAAAAAGGTTGTGCCGGTCCGGCCCAAAGAAGTAATTATAATTGAAAATTTATTGATCATTTTGTTTAATTAATTGATTCTTTAGGATTTATACCCCTTTGCTTTTTTAATCCCGATTTTATTGGTATCTAAAAAATTTAGTTTATTGCTAATTTTAAATGTGTTTACGCGTATACGCTCCGGGGCATTATACGGATTTAATTATCAGTGGAGTATATATTTTTATAGAACCAAACCATAAAAATAGAACCAAGAGAGAATATCCAGATCATTGTAATAGCCCGATCAATGATCGCTACCACAGCCGCGTTTTCCGGCGACAAGCCGTATAGGGAGGCTGTAAAAGCCATTAAAAGTTCCCGAAGGCCAAGCGAGGCCGGGGTTAGGCTAACAATTAAAGAAAGTATGCCGACCCCGGCAATTAAAATCGCCTTGCTAAAATCAATGGATGAGAATAGGTATGAGTAAAGAAAATAAATTCTCGCGCCGCTTAGGATCAGGGCAAAGACGTTTAATAATATAATAAACAAAATAATACGGCAATTATTTAAAATCGGCAATTTATCAAGCAGAAATTTTTTGGGAATAAATTTTATTTTTTTAAGAATTCGCGACTGGAAGTTGATCAAGACCAAAAGAGCGGCCGCGGCGGATATAATGGCCAGATAAAGCAAAATTATATATAAGTTAAAAGCAATATTTTTACTAAAAACCATTAAGAGAAGAGAAATCAGCGAAACCGTAAAAGCCTGGAGAAGCGACAATATGGACAAAACAGAAAAAAAGGAACGGAAAGACAGCTTGTAATGATTTTTAATATATTTAGCCCGCATGATCGGCCCGGCTTTAAAAAGCAAATAATTAAAAATACGGCTAACCAATATCAAGCCAAAATATTCCTTAAAACGCAATTTTATTTTTTCAATTTCCAAAATTTTTTTAAATGCCAGGCCGTTGAGGAAAAAAATCATTAAAGTTATAAGGCTAAGTATTATAAACCGAAGCGAGTCAATCTTATTGATCGCCTTGAAATCCGCCATGTGTTTATAAAGAAAAATATAAAGAGCGGCACTGAGAACAATAAATATTAATATTTTTAGAATATTATTTTTCATACAAATTAATGTATTGCGGAATAATTTTTTTCCAGTTAAATTTATTTATGACCGTGTCTCGGCCATATTTGCCTAATAGTTTTCTTTTGTCTTTATTCCGAAGCAGATCTATGGACATTTTTGCAATGGCCTCGCTGTCTTTTGGAGGGACAATAAGGCCGTTTTTGTTTGGTATGACAATATCGATAATTCCGCCGGTGGCGGTAGTTATCACCGGAGTGGCGCAGGCCATAGCTTCAATAAAAACAATGCCAAAACCCTCGGTGTCATTGTCGTCAGATACAATTGACGGGCCGATAAAAATATCGGCAAGATTATAGTATCTTGGTATTTGGCTATTGGGAATTGAACCCGTAAATTCAATATTTTTTTCCAAGCCAATTTTGGCTGCTTCGGCCTTTAATTTTTTTTCCAGCTGGCCATAACCAACGATTAAAAGTTTTGTGTTTGGAAAAGAATCAAGGATTTTTGGCATGGCTTTGATTATATAAACCACGCCTTTTTTGGGCGCCAGTCGTCCGACAAAAAGAAGGCAGTGTGATTTTATACGGTGTTTTTCTTTTAAGCGGCTTATTTCAAGTTTGGGAATAAATTTATTTAGGTTGATCGCGTTGGGAATGATTGATACATTATTTGCTTTATAAAATTTATTTTTTATTTCTGACGCGAGATCATGGCTGACCGCGGAAATATGATCAGCCGTCCTTAAGGTAAAAGCTTTTAAGAACCTAAAGGCTGGAGAATTAAAGCTATAAACATCAACGCCGTGCGCGTTAACAATTAATTTTATTTTTTTATTAAACAGTTTTTTATAAATAGCGGCTATAATACCCTGGGGGATGATCCAGTGGGCATGGATAATGTCAATTTTTTTCTTTTTATTTATTTTGATAATATTTAGGAGCTGGAAAAAAAGAAGAAAAGGAATCAAAAAAATAATTAGCTTATTTTGGCGGACATTAGCCATGATGCCGCCATTATAACAAAGTTTTTCGTACTGATTTAAAAAATAGCGATACCTTATTATTTCTATGCCATCTATTTTTTCATGAAAAAGGGCCCCAGGATAAGAGGGGGCGAGAATTGTTATATCTAACCGCGAAGAATAAGCTTTTATATTTTTTGCAATTTTAAAAACAATGTTCTGTTCCGCGTCCCCTTTCCAGCGCGGCAGGGTTGAGGTTGTCATTAAAACGCTTATTTTTTTTATATTATCGTCAGACATTAATATAACTTACGTATTTAAATCACATTTGCTCTCACTCCCGCCTTTTCTTAAATCTCCCCCTCTACGGGCTCGGAGGGGGGGGCTGGGGGGAGAGGGGCATTAATATGTAATTTTATATAAACTATAGTCATTATCATTATACAATAATTTAGCATTATTTTGTAAAAAATTACTCATTATCTGGAAATCTTCATAAATGCTGGGCTTATCTCCTTTATAATTTGCCAAATACTCTTCCTGGCTTAAGGAATGTTTTTCCAGCCAGCCAAGAAAGTGCTTTTCATTGACCTGAGAATCAACTATATAGCTGATTGAATTTTTTTTCAAATATTTTTTAAATTCATCATCGCCGGAATCAAGGGCGCTGTTTATTTTACTTAAGTATTGGTCAACTAAAACGATCTCGTCATTGTTGTTGATAAAAGCGACTCTAAAATCTTTTATAATTAGAATTTTATTCTCTTTGGAAACATCCAATTCATTATTAATATAATCAGCCAGATCAGAATAAGGAATAGTAATTTTTTTATATTCCTGCGCGTTTGTCGCTCCAAGTAAATATTTAATATTAGGGGCAAGAACAAAAGCGTTAAAAAGACAGCTGAAAATCGTAAGCAGTAAAATAATGCCAAGTATTTTTTTGTATTTCCAGAAGATTATTGGCGCAAAAGCGCAGGCCATTATAATTCCAAAAAAGGCGTACCAGGATCTGGCTCCTTCCAGCGCGTACCAGAGCGAGAAGTAGCCAATAAGCAGGCCTAGTATTAAAAATTCTTTTTTCTTTCTTGCCGCTACAATTCCCAGTAGTATGACAATGAACGGCAAAAAGCCAAAATTGATCCAGGCCCCGCGGTCAATCTTATGTCCGGTTGACTGGCGCCACAGAGAGCTGATAATATTGATCGGGTTGTATTTATCACCTGTTCGCGCGTGGCGCAGGTAGTTTATTTCTTTGCTTCTTGCCTTGGAGTAGGCCTTATCAGACATAAGCCCTGGCGAATTATTATTAACCAGGAAAGGAGAAATTTCGCGCGGGTAAAGAATGTTGTTAAAATAGATTTGATTTTTTATCGCCCAGGGTGAAAAGAAAATAATCAATAATATGGCGGCAATAATAAATTGTCTGAGTTTAATTTTATTTTTTAATTTTGATTGAGTTAACAGGATTATTACCAATAAGAATAAAGGAAGGATTAGCAGTAAAGCATTATATTTGATTCCGATCGCTATTCCGGATAAGGCGCCGAATAAATATAGCCAGGGCGCGCTATATCCGTTCTTCCACCAGTAAAAAAGGGCAAGCAGCATGGCAACTGAATAAAAAACCATAAAAAATTCAACTTTTACCGTGCTAAGATAATAAGGATTCCAGGGAATAAACACCGCGAACAGCAGTCCCCACCAGGCCTGATCAGAGCCGAACATATTTTTTAAAAATAAATATATTCCCAGGCATGAGAGTACAAAAAAAATTAATTGCAAGTGAATAATATATTTTGTATTCAGTATAGTCATTATCGCCGCATAGATCATTTCGGTATTTTGGCCCATATTGGCGGTGGCGTGATGATAAAGCGGCCTAAATTCATGGTATTTTGCGTAAAGCGCCGGAGCGTTATAGTAGGTATGCAGATCATCGGTGGTAATTGGAAAAGGCTTGATATTGATCACAAAACTGAAACAAAGAAGAATAAACAAACCAAACAGAATAATAGTTTTAAAAGTGTCCTTTGGCGATTTAATTGAAAGTAAAAGTTTAATTGAGCCAAAACTTTTTAAATTATCCAGTATCTTTTTGTATGAGAGCAGGCTTAATATTATTACGAGCAGCCAGATAAAGGGAGCATAGAGCAGTTTTAACCAGGCCAGGAAAAATACGCCAAACATTAAGGGAATCAGCCCCAGGCCAATGGACAGAATAAAAGATTCTAATTTATTTTTAATTTTTAATTTTATCAGCGTTAGAATTTTTTCTCCCCAGCTCCATGCCAAAATTATAAAAACAAGATAAAAGATCAGCAAAGAAGAGACGTTCTTCCAGATGTTAGCTTCATAAAAAAGAAAATCAATTACTGAATTCATTATGACGCGTTTGCTTAGCGTGAAATCAAGCAAAAAAACATTGGCAATAACTATTGAAATAAAAAAGGCGTACAAAAATATTTTTGTACAGCTTATGCTGAATTCAGTTTTATTAAATAATCGCTTAACAGCTGACTGCCAATAATTTATGCTAAGCGCGTTTTTGGGGCCGACATAAATAAATAAAAATAAAAACAAAAATAAAATTGGCAAAACCAAAAAGGCCAGCCAGCAAATATATCCATAATTATAAAAATAAAAAAACGCCGCTGCAAAAAGGCTCGCGACAATCAGTAAATTCAAAACAGCATTTACATATTTATTTTTTAAATAATTGTTTTTTATGGCAGTATAAAATTTCTTCATTTAATTTTCGGTTACAGGAGATCAAGTCCCCTAATAATCCTAATACAGAGATAAAAAAACCGATCATAATGAGGAGGGCGGCTAAAATCAAGGATTGAATTTTGCCTGTTCCCTGGCCAGAGGAATAAAAATATAAAAACCTTAGGCCAAGCAAGAGTCCGGGTAAAGTAATGATCGCGCCAAAGAACAACATGGTGCTAAGCGGTTTGTACATTAGAATAGTGCGGATAATAGTCAAAAGTGAGCGCTTAATATGGGTGAACAGGCCGCTGATCAACCGGGAAGAGCCGGTTTGGCGTTCACGGAAACTTATAGGGACATTTTTGATAACTAAATTTTTTATCGCGGCTTGAATAATAGATTCATGGGTGTAAGTATGGCTGGAGTTGATGTTTAGCCGAAGAGCGGCTTCGCGCGACCAAGCCCGAAATCCGCTGGAAGCGTCATTTACTTTTGTGTTGGTTAATTTTCTAAGAACCCAGCTGCCAAGCAGATTGCCATACTTATTGCCGGCTTTCATAAATTCAAGGCTTTTAACCTGCCGGTCGCCGATCACCATATCAGCCTTGTTATTAAGTATTGGCTTGATCAGTTTGGGAATTTCGGCTTGATCGTATTGGTTATCACCGTCCGTGTTTACGATAATATCCGCCCCGGCTTTAAGCGCGGCTGATAATCCGCGGGAAAAACTGCGAGCCAGGCCCAGGCATTTTTTGTTTGTAATTACTTTAGCCCCCGCGTCTTTGGCCGCGGCCGCGGTGTTATCGCTTGAACCGTCGTTAATAACAATTATTTGGACAGAAGAAATTTTATCAATACTTTTGGGAATTGATTTGATTACCTGAGCAATAGATCGTTCTTCGTTTTTGGCCGGAATAATTATCAAAAGTTTCATAAGTTTGGATATTTTTTAGTTAAAAGACGCCATTTAATCCCTAATAATTCCGCTAAAGTAGCAAAGTAGCCTTTAAGGCCGACCCGGCTCTCTTTGGAATTTGACCACTTTATCGGAATGGACGCGATATTATAATTCGTACGGCGCGAAAGAGCCAGTAATTCCGCGTCCAAAGCCCAGTGTTGACACTTGCACAGGGGTAAAAGTTTTTCAGCTAATTCAGCCCGCATTATTTTAAAGCCGCATTGAGTGTCCCAGATACCTGGGACAGCCAGAGATTGGAATAATAAATTCCCGGCTTTACCAAAGAGCCTTTTCCATAAAATTTGGGGCACTATTATTTCGGCTTTGACCGCGTCTTTTGAGTGGCGGCTGCCGATCACTATGTCAGCCCCCTTGGCAAATCGCGGCCAGACAAGATCCAGATGTTCTATGGGGGTGGCGTTGTCAGCGTCCAAAAACAGTCGATACTCTCCCTTAGCAGCGAGCAGACCAACGCGCACGGCCGCGCCTTTGCCCTGATTGGGCTGTTGGTCAATTATTTTTAAATACTCAATTTCCTTTTTTAAATCATTGGCGATTGCCAAAGTTTTATCCAAAGAGCCGTCATTAACCAATATCAGCTCATAATCGTAAGGCTGTTTGCTTAGATAATTATTGTATATATTTAAATTTTTCTTGATCGTATGAGCCTCATTGTAGGCCGGAATAATTACGGATAAATGCATTTATAGACCGCAGACCGCAGACCGCAGACCGCAGAAACTTGTATATTTAATACTGTTGTCTGTTGTCTGTTGTCTGTTGTCTAAATAAGTATGTAACTTACTATTAATTATAGACTAAACCAAAATATTTATAAAATTATTTATTCCGCTTTCACGTAAATCGCGGCAATTCCATCATTATATGACTCCTGCCAGACAGGGTTTTCATCTAAATAGGTAATAATATGCTGATTAATATCTTCAAAATCATCCTGCTTAAAGCCAAAAATGTATTTTTCCCACCAGCTAAGGCTGGGTGGACGGCCCAGGCGTAAAAGAACCAGCTCAATTTCGTATTCATCCAGTTTTTCCGCAACCCGTTCCTCATTAAAAAAAGTGTAGTATTCCTGCAGCAAGCTGTAATTATCTTTTCCGACTTTGTAAATCGGCAAGCGCCCGTCAATAAACAATTGTTTTTTTGGCCAAATATAATCCATGTAGCCGCCCCAGTCATAGGCGTTAAATATTCTTAAATCCAAATATTTGTCATCGCTTTTCATAAATTCAATTGCCGCGCAAGGATAGCGCTGGCAAAATTTTGGATTAGCAAAAGGATTGGAAGTGTAGTTGGTTTGCAGATTAGTAATTAATATACTAAGAATTATAGCTAAAATTACGTAAATTTTAACAAATAAATTGTTTTTAATAAGCTCTTTTAGTTTTTCCGGGCAAGCGCTAAAATAAGCGTTAGCAAACTGGGCTAATAGCGGAAAAGACACAATTACAAATAAAGGGAAATGCCGCCTGGACTTCATTGCCAGAATAAAAAAGAACCAGGACAGGCCGTAGTGCCAGATATTTATTTTAAATTGTCGGCCATAGCCTTTTTGCGGTACCAACATCAGGACCAGCATGGCAATAGCCAGGGCGGCATAAAACAGCTGGTAAATAATAATCGGGTAATACCAGGCCGGCAGCCATTCCATTATATGGGTGAAATAAAACGTATCTGAATAATTTGCTCCTAAAAAAGTATAAAGCTTGATGCCATAGGGCGTAAACAAGGTGGCAACGATTGAAAGGAAAAAAATAAGGATCATTGATATTAAATCCTGTTTTGTTAGCTTTTTGTCAAAGGAAAATTTCTTAAATATTTTCCATTGCGCTATATGCGGGCCGACAAGCCGATAAGCGCCCCACATAAGCATAACCGCGAAACCGATCAAATACCCGCCATGGATGTTGGCCCACCACAAAAACAGCAAAGGCAGCCAATATAAATATTTTAAATTATTGGTTTTACTTGTTTTATGAAGAAGAATAATAAGAATAAGCAGATTAAGTAAAGTATATTCTTGCAGGCGCACCCCCAGACTGGGTGAGGATGCCATTATACCAAGCAAGAGCAAAATAAACACCAAAATGTTAGCCTTATGCTCTAAAAAATATTTGCGCGTATAGCGATAAAGCAACACAAAGATCGCGATCGCGGTCAAAGCGAAAAACAGGCTTAAGCCGATATAAGTGGAATAATTAAAAAATAAATAAGAGATTACGTTTAACAGCCATTCATGGTCAACCCACTCTTTCCCGGAGATCAAATATAAATAATTTTCAATTTCAGGAACAGCCCTGTTCTCCAATATCTCATTCCCAACCCGTAAATGCCAGCCCAGATCCGGATCTAAATATGAAAAAGAATTTTTTATTAATATTGAGGCAAGCAATACAAAAAATATTAATATTAATATTTGCCTATATGTATATTTGGGCATAATAAAAAAGAAATATTAGTAAAAAGCTTTCTACAGTTTAATAATAACATATTAATTTGAATTAATTAAACTTAATTGATTTTAAAAAATATCTTTTACCTAAAACTAGCAAAAAAATATTAATATCCGTTTGACAAGATTTTAATAGTATGTTATAGTGGAAAATCAAATGATAAGTAAAAAAGCCTTGAACTATGATTTGTCTGATTATAATGATAAATATGATTGCTAATAAAAAAATAATCATAGCCCATCAAAGTAATCAAATAAATCATAGTTAAAGATAATATTGTTCTTTAAAACAAAATAATACAGATTAAAAAAATTTCATTTTTTCTCTGTTTTATTGTTTTAAATTTTATTGCCGATTAAGTTTCTAAAAAGTTTGGAAGTTTAACAGGTAATAAAATTTTAACAATATTAAAAGAGAAGGAGAGAAAAAATGACAAAATTTTTTAAAGAGGATTTTGATAACCTATATGGATTATCGTTTTGCCCTGACTGCGAAGTGCTTGTAGGCGGATTAGACTACAGGCTAAAACAAGAAGGGCTCCACATCGGTGGATCCCGAGGAATGTGGGAGAGTTGTGGTTGCGCTTTCAAGCGCAACGGGAATTGTCCTGACTGTGGACGACCCATGACATACGGATCGTGCAGATGGTCGGATTGCGGTGAAAGCGGGTTCGCTTAAAATTCGCAAATTTGTATTATTTAAAAAGTTCATGGAGCAGTCTGACATTCTAATAGTTCATCATTCTGCTCCATCACCATTCCAAATTCGTCAAGGAAAGTTAAAGGCAAAAAATAGATTTACTTTTTACTTTAAACTTTATAAACTTTTAACTAAATTTGGCAAGTTCAGAAAGGTGATAATTTTTTAAAATAAAAAGAGGGGAGTAAAATACCGCCCTCTTTTTTTATCGTTTAAATTAAGCTTATTTTTCCAACTCTTCAGCTGTCCACGCGACAATTTTACTGCAATACTCTTTTTGAGGAGGAGTGTTGCAGGCATCTTGCTCTATAAAATCTTTTATCAAATCCCGACAACGCATATATTTAAATTTTTCTTTAAATTTTTTATACAACTCCCCGACTTTTTAATTAACCGTGTCTATATATTCATCTTTATTAATCCTTCC
This sequence comes from Candidatus Parcubacteria bacterium, assembly GCA_023137275.1. Taxonomy (GTDB): domain Bacteria; phylum Patescibacteriota; class Patescibacteriia; order Patescibacteriales; family UBA12075; genus JAGLNE01. The sequence goes on from JAGLPO010000051.1 coordinate 10,162, forward strand.
ATGTTTTATTCCCAGCACTAATACAGCCCCCATAAGCGCGCCACAGACATCCCTTTTCTGCCCAATACCGGCTTTAAGCGCGGATGAAATTTTTAATACTTCATTAGACGGCCTTATAATTCCCGCGTCTATCGCGGTCTTTACAACAGCTTCCCCGCAAGACAGGCCGTTCATATAATTTTCTTTGGCTTTTCGTGTGATGTCACTCATGTTTTTTAAACTTGTTGGCTGCCTGGATATAAAATATACAAACAACCATCTAACTATTTAATAATTCTGCGCCGCAGACACAGAGGTTAAAAAAATTTTACTTCTTACTTAATATATTTTATCAATCTAACCATAAAATTGCAATAAAAAAATCCCTAACACTCCATTGGTCCGTTGGAGAGTTAGGGTTGGTTTACAAATATCAACTTTAATATGTCGGATTTTTTGTTTTTTAAGATTTTTTAATTAAAATTTTGAAGTGGGTTTTCGTGTATTTAAAAACCCACTTTATTGTTAATTGCAAAAAAACATTTGTTGATATCTTCCATTGTTGACTGTTATTCGCTTAAATCCAATCGGATTAGAAAAATATATCTGCGGCGCCCTATCTCTTGGTTTGATAATTTTTCGTTCAAGCTTTTTAACACAAATAACTTTTTTGTTTTTTCCTGGCGAATGAATATATTTAACTTCAGAAATCATTACACCAACATGATTAGGATATGTACCGCCTCTATTACTGAAAAAGACCAAATCGCCCACACTACGGAATTCCGCATGAATTAAAATACCAAAAAAATCAAAAATTTCATTTGCGTGCCTTGGTATTTTTTGTGAGTATCCTGCTTTTTTGAGCAAAAAGTTAACAAACCCTGAACAATCAAAACCATCTGTGCTAATTCCATTCAATTGTCCACTGTAATTTACAGCCGGAAAATTAAGGTACGATAATGCCAGTGAAACAAACGTTTTTTTCTGCATGTTTTGCCTCCTTAGGTATTGTTTTCTCTAAAATTTTAAGTAACAAACTAAACTTTGCCTAATATTTTTTAAGATCATGTTAAGTCTCCTTTTTTATAATGAACATTTGAATACAAAAAACCGCCCTTGAGATGAGAACGGCTACGAAATTTAGTAACTAAAAAATCCTCATCCCATTACGAGCGGGTGAAGGAAATAAAGCTTGACCAAGTTGTAATATATTTTGTAATTAACATTGTATTAATAGTTTATCATAATTTATTTATTTGTCAATTTTAATTTTTTATTTATGGACAATTTTTAATTTAGGTTGATATTTTTGTAATTCCTCAGCTAAAAGACGACGATGGCACTCTTCGGGGGTATCCTCAATACACATTAAGGTAATTGTTTCTTCCATGCATCTTTTTGCAAATGATTCCACTTTTGGTTTCATTTCATCGCTTCGTAAAAATTCAAGATATTTTTTTTCAAAATCATCCCATAATATTTCTTTTCTATAGTATGCTCCAACTAACTTATCAGGAGGTGCAAATTCTTTTTGCCATTCATCAAAAGTAACTCCCTTAATAATTCTTTCGTCTGGTGTTTTTCCATCCTCTTTCGTGTGTCTAGACATCACAGAAATTCTCCTGTTTTCATCGAGCTTCTTTTCTTTGATTATAGATTTTGTAAATAATTCTTTTTCCATAGATAAATAAAAAAATTTATATCAATAATATATATGTAAACTAAGTAAATTTTTTCTATAATTATTCTTATTATAACTATTTTGGTCGTAAAGTCAATAAATTTAACTGTCAAAGCCAGATGATAATGTCATGTTAAATTAATCATTATGGCAGGTACCCCAAATGTCAGACACTTAAGTTCAGTTAGATAAGACAGCGAGATGATGATATAATTAATAAATAATTATCATCAAGCCATATGTCAAAAAGAATAAATGAGGAAACAAAACAAATAATAATTGAAAAAATCAGGAGCGAGGGCTTAAGCGTGCCTAAAGCTTCAGAAGAATTCGGATTATCAAAGAATACTATCTACAGCTGGATAGGGA
>JAGLPO010000052.1 GCA_023137275.1 Candidatus Parcubacteria bacterium
TATTCCCGACTACTGTTAGTGCCCTTTGGGCCTAACTTGTATTAATTATAACTTTTTTTAAGGTAAGAAAGTTTGGTTTTATTTGTTTATATTTATAATGCTTTCATGAAATTCAGTTTTGATAGTGCGCGGTACAATGCCGTGTTTTTTGTTGTATATCTCTTGTTTCTTCCTACGTTTTTTTGTTTCATTGATCGCGTATTTCATCGCAAGCGTGGTTTTGTCCCCGTACATTATCACCCGGCCTTCTCTGTGCCTGGAAGCGCGGCCCATGGTTTGCATAAGCGAGGTAATGTTCCTAAGAAAGCCGGCCATGTCAGCATCCAGGATAGCGACCAGAGACACTTCAGGCAGATCCAGACCCTCGCGGAGCAGGTTAATGCCCACCAAAACGTCATACTTTCCGGCGCGCAGATCGCGCAATATCTCAACCCGTTCCATGGTTTTAACATCAGCGTGGATGTATTGGACTTTAACGCGTTTTTCTTGCAAGTATTCACTAAGCTCTTCAGCCATGCGCTTGGTCAGGGTGGTAACCAGAACCCGCTGGTGTTTTTTTGTTGTTTTTTCTATTTCATTGATCAAGTCCGCTACTTGATCGCTGCTAGGACGGACTTCAACTGCCGGATCCAGGAGTCCGGTTGGGCGAATGATCTGCTTTGCTATCACTTGGCTGCGGCCTAGCTCATAATCAGCCGGGGTGGCGGACACGTAAATAACCTTATTAATTCTTTTGCGAAATTCAGAAAAGTTAAGCGGCCGGTTATCTCTGGCGCTGGGCAAACGGAAGCCGAAATCAATCAGAGTCTGCTTGCGGGCCTGGTCGCCGGCATGCATGCCGCGGATCTGGGGCAGGGTCTGGTGCGACTCGTCTATAAAAAGCAAATAATCCTTAGGGAAGAAATCAACTAAAGTGCTGGGCGGCTCGCCCGGGCTACGGCCGGTTAAATGCCGAGAGTAATTTTCTATACCATTGCAGTAGCCGACCTGTTCAATCATTTCCAGGTCATAATTGGTTTTTCGCTCCAGGCGATAAGCTTCCATTTGCTTGTTTTGTTTAATTAATTCATCCAGGCGTTTTTTTAGCTCCAGCCGGATGTCTGCCAGGGCTTTTTTCATCCGGTCTTTCGGGGTCATAAAGTGCTTGGCCGGCAGGATATTTACGCTGCTTAGACTCGTTGTTTGTTTGTTTTTTAAATCACTTGCCCAAACCGGCTTGGCGGCGCTTGGCTTTATGTTAAAAATATAAATATTTTCAATTTCATCGCCAAACATTTCAATTCTTACAACCGATTCCCCGGTAGATAAATGAATATCAATTATGCCGCCATTAACCCTGAATTGTCCCCGGTAAAACGCAATATCATTTCTTTCATATTGAATATCAATCAACTGCCGTAAAAGTTCGTTTCTTTTTATTTTTTGCTTAACATTAAAAATTCGCCCCAGTTTTTCATAATCTTTTTTTTCACCCAGTCCGTATATGCAGGAAACGCTTGCGACAATTATCACGTCTTTGCGGTTAATTAAAGATTGCGTGCTGGCATGCCGCAAACGGTCTATTTCCTCGTTGATTGTTGCTTCTTTTTCAATATAAGTGTCAGTATGGGGGATATAAGCCTCAGGCTGGTAATAGTCATAGTAGGAGACGAAATAATGCACGGCGTTGGTTGGGAAGAATTGCTTGAATTCGCCATAGAGCTGGGCGGCTAATGTTTTGTTGTGCGATATGATCAGGGTCGGTTTTTGGATCTTTTCAATTACATTGGCCATGGTAAAAGTTTTGCCGCTGCCGGTAACGCCAAGAAGAGTCTGCTCTTTATGCCCGGCTTTAAGTCCGCTTAGCAATTTTTTAATCGCTTGCGGCTGGTCTCCGGTGGGTTTAAATTTAGAATGTAGTTTAAAAAGGCTCATATATTACTTATAGCAGTAATTGTTGGAAAAATAAAGGTTAAAATTCAATTTTTTCAAAATAAAAAGCCACTTTTTACTTAAATAAAGTGGCTTTCCTTTTTTTATATCTTCTTATCTCCTTGTATCAATTGATTTTTCTAATCTCCGTTGTTATGTATTGTGTCTGCTGTTGTGTAGAAACCCCGCTATTAACAGTAAAATCCGGAATTTTCCTTTGCTTTAAAACATTAGCAATACTTAACTCTAACTTTTCAGCGGCTTTCGTTTCGCCTAAATTTTCAAGCATTAAAGCGCCGCTTAAAATTGCTGCCACAGGGCTTACTACCTCCTTTCCATAATCTTTTGGAGATGACCCATGCAAGGGTTCAAACATTGAAGTCCCATAGGGGTTTATACATGCCGACGCCCCAACGCCCATCCCTCCGAATAATGAAGCTGTTAAATCTGTAATAACATCCCCAAACATATTTCCGGTTACAATTACAAAAGGCTCTTTGGGAATACTGCTAATCAGCATAGGGCCGTTCAGCGCGTCAATATGAGCATAATGCGCGGAAACTTCCGGATAAATCTTTTCACCCATCTTTTCAAACATGGGCTGCCATTGCTGGGCCGAAACATACTCAAGAACATTGGATTTGAAACCGAGGATAAGGATTTGTCTTTTATCACGCGCTAGCTCATAGGCGTACCGCAATATTCTCTCAACTTCAGCATTGGTGTAATTCATTTCCTGGCGAGCAATAACCCCGTCATAACTTCCAATTCCTTTGTATAGGCCGCCAACGCCTTCTCTGACTACGGTAATTTCATAGCCGTCCGGCAAATGAGGATGTATCTTTTTTATTGGAGCATCCACTCCGGCGTAAAGCTTTGAAGGCCTGAGATTAATATATTGATCCAGGCCAAACCTGATTTTCAAAAGTATTCCTTTTTCCACTTCCCCTTTCTTTAAATCAGGATGTCCGACTGCGCCGAAAACTATCGCATCGTGATCTCTCAGCTCGGCAAGTATTGAACAGGGCAGTAATTCTCCGGTTTTTATGTAATGTTCTCCTCCGTGGGGATAGTGTGTTCTTTTAAACGCAAAGCCAAATTGCTCCGCAATTATCTCAAGAACTTTCATCTCTTCTTCCACGACTTCTTTGCCGATAAAATCGCCTGGCATGACCGCTAAATTATATATTTTCTTCATCTATCTTTCCTCCTTTCTCTGATTAATATTTTTTATCAGCATAAGCCAGCCAACCGCCGGCCTTAATCAAGTCTCGCTCAAAGTCATTTAACTGAAATTGAAATTTATGGGATGTCGTTGTTTCTGTTGAAATTTTAATATTTACGACAAAACTCTCAAAATCTACCTCAGCGATAACATATTCTTGTGGATTTATATCGCGAAGGTTTTTTTGAAGTGTAAATATTGTATCAATATCCTCTTTTGAAAGCTCAATAGCCAGCATCCCGCAGTTAAACATATTCTGTCGGAAAATTCTGGCAAAACTTTCGGCAATTACAACGTTGATACCATTAACCCCAAAAACCCAAACAGCATGCTCACGGCTTGAACCGCAAGCGAAATTACCACGAGTCACAATAACTTTAGCATTTTTAGCTGTCTCACTTTGCGGGTTAAATCCATCCAACTTTAAATCTTCAAGCATGTATGGCTTAAGGGCTTGTTTGGAGTTTTCAGAAAGATATTTAGCCGGAATTATTTCATCCGTATTAATATCGCTTCTGTCTAAAAATAAAATCGAACCGCCAAATTGTTTCATGTTATCTCCTCCCTTAACATCAAAAGTTTTCTCTTGGATCTGTTATTTCGCCCATAATGGCTGTAGCGGCCGCGGTAGCCGGGCTCATCAAATGAACCATGCCGCCTTTTCCCATACGGCCTGCAAAATTCCTGTTGGTTGTTGAAGCGCACACTTCACCTTCGGCTAAAACGCCATTACTCATACCAAGGCAAGCGCCGCAGGTTGGATTAGTCACGCAAAAACCAGCATCCATAAAAATCTTAATAAGGCCTTCTTCCATGGCCTGGCTATAAACCTTGGGGGTAGCTGGCGAAAGAATTGCGCGTATACCTTTGGCAATCTCATAATATTTCAGAATCTTAGCAGCTTCTCGTAGGTCTTCAATCCGTCCGTTGGTACACGATCCAATGTAAACCTGGTCTATTTTTATTCCAATAAATTTACCAACATCCATGACCTGATCCGGCTTATAACCAAAAGTAACCTGCGGTGCCAAATCAGAAATATCAATAGTGATTTTATCCGCGTAGACCGCGTCAGAATCAGGATACCACTTATGATAATCTTCAAGAGCATCCGCATAAGACTCGTACTTATCAGAAATAAACGGCCAAAGATATTTCACAGTCGTAATATCAGGCAAACAAATTCCGCAGGTAGCCCCGGCTTCAATAGACATATTACACAAAGTCATCCTTGACTCCATTGACATATTTGAAACAACCGGACCACAAAATTCTATTACCTTATCAGTAGCGCCGTTAACTGTTAACTCTTTTATAATCTTTAAAATAACATCCTTGGCATAAACATTATCAGGAAGTTTCCCGACAATATTAATCTTCATTGTTTCAGGAACACGAAAAGAACAAACGCCCTTTAGAATTCCAACTTCCAAATCTGTAGTGCCAACACCGGCAGCAAAAGCGCCAAAGGCTCCATGCGTGCAGGTATGAGAATCTCCCATGATCACTGTGTATCCCGGCCTAATAAAACCTTTCTCCGGAAATAGGGCATGGCACACTCCATTGTTTCCAACATCAAAGAAATCCTTGATATTGTGCCGCTTAGCCCAATCTCTTAGAATTTTTCCCTGCACCGCTGTCTTTGAATCCTTTGCAGGAGTAACATGATCTATAACCGCCTTAATCTTAGCTGGATCAAAAACTTGATCCAGACCTTGTTCAACTAAATCATTAATCGCAATTGGCGTTGTTATTTCATGGCACATTACCACATCAATATCCAACACCACATTTTCGTTTGACGGGTTATCACGCCAATGAGCCTTAAAAATTTTTTGTGCAACTGTTTGTCCCATTTCTTACTCCTTTCCTCGTTTTGGTTAATGGATTATTTCAAAATATGTAAAATGTTAGCTTAAGCCAATATTTATTTTAATGAACAAAATAAAAAACCATAAATTTATGGCTTAATGCTACTATAAAACATTAAAAAAATCAAGTAGCTTAAAGTAGTTTTATTGTTTTACAGTCAAGGAATTTGAATAT
>JAGLPO010000053.1 GCA_023137275.1 Candidatus Parcubacteria bacterium
GGGCATAGAATGCCCCTTTTAGGGTATAACTTGTTATTTTTATTAAATATTAGCAAGATTTAAAAATGAAAAGAGGACCCAGAATTTACCAAGGAATGGTAGCGGGTCCTCACAAGACGTTATAATTGTGCATTTTAGATTTCCTTTCATTTTGAAAAGGGCAGGTTTTTGAGGAATTTATTTTTTGTTGCTTAAAATGATATATTTTAATTATGTTGAGAAATTATTGTTTCAATACGACTTTTTTTTAAGGTGCACAGCACCTCGGTCCCCTTATTAGGGGCGATAGTAGGGAAACTATTTTCTCAAGAATTAGAAATACATTAAACAACTTAAAATTATTATAACACATTAAAAATTAAATTCAAGTAAAAAAATTTTGACATTTTAGCTTAAAAAAGCTAAAATAATCGTATAATTAAGCAGCAAATATTAATTTATGACAAATAAAAAAGATAAAAATAAAGAAAATTCTCTCAAGAGTGAAGTTGCCAGACAGGAAGAAAAAATTCTTGAATTTTGGGATAAAGCTGAGATTTTTAAACAGTCAGTAGAAAAAAAAGCACCTAACGGTGACTATGTTTTCTATGACGGTCCGCCTTTTGCTACCGGACTTCCTCATTATGGGCATATTGTGGCCAGTATTATTAAAGATGTTGTGCCCAGGTATTGGACCATGAAAGGGTATAGGGTAGAAAGAAAATGGGGCTGGGACTGCCATGGCCTGCCGATTGAGAATATTGTTGAAAAAGAGCTTGGAATAAACAGCAAAAAAGATATAGAGAAGATCGGGGTAGCTAAATTTAATAAGATTTGCCGATCCAAGGTAATGGAATTTGCCGATGACTGGAAAAAATATGTCAGAAAGCTTGGGCGCTGGGTAGACATGGAAAACGGCTACAAAACCATGGATAAGGATTTTATGGAATCGGTTTGGTGGGTTTTTAAAAACTTATATGACAAGGGCTTGATTTATAAGGGTTATAGGTCAATGCATATCTGCCCCAGATGTGAAACCACTCTTTCTCAGTCTGAAGTAACCGAGGGTTATAAAGATATAAAGGATTTATCAGTGATTGCAAAATTTGAGCTGGTAGATGAGCCTGGTACGTATGTTTTAGCCTGGACGACTACGCCGTGGACTTTAATTGGCAACGTTGCTTTAGCGGTTGGGGAGAGTATTGACTATGTAAAAGTTAAAATTCTGGATGTAGCCAAACGTGCAAAAGAGGGAAAAATAAAATATCAAAAAGTAATTATTGCAAAGGATATTTTTGAACAACTACAAGATAAGCCAGACACAAATTTATTAAAATTAGCTTTTAACCTTGTAGTTCTTCATGAAAAGAAAGAAGGCGAAGAATATATTGAGGAATATGACATAATAAAAGAATTTAAAGGTTCAGAATTGGTCGGTAAAAAATATAAACCATTGTTTGATTATTATGCAAGTGATAAAGATTTAAAAAATACAAAAAACGGCTGGAATATCTATACCGGTGATTTTGTATCCACTGAAGAAGGAACAGGCATAGTGCATATTGCGCCGGCTTTTGGCGATGACGATATGAAAATGGGCAAAAAGCATAAGCTGCCGTTTGTACAGCATGTAAGAATGGACGGCAGTATTAAGGATAGGGTTAAAGATTTTAAAGGCATGAATGTGAAAGCAATTAAGGACCATATGAAAACAGATATTAAGATTATAAAGTACTTAGCGCGTAATAATTTACTTTTTTTAAAAGAAAAATACGAGCATTCATACCCGCATTGCTGGCGCTGTAATACGCCGCTCTTAAATTACGCGACCAGTTCCTGGTTTGTGAATGTGCTGAAAATGAAAAAAAGAATGCTTGAATTAGCCAAAGGAATCAATTGGTCGCCAAAGCATATTAAAAAAGGGCGCTGGGGCAAATGGCTGGAAGGCGCCAGAGACTGGTCAATTTCACGGCAAAGATTTTGGGCGTCAGTCATGCCGATTTGGGAATGCGAGTGCGGGGAAATGAAAGTGATCGGATCTGTTGAAGAACTGGAGAAATTAAGCAAAAAGAAAATAATTGATTTGCATAAAGACACGGTTGATAAGATCAAGTTTCCCTGCGAAAAGTGCGATAAAAAAATGAGGCGTATTCCTGATGTTCTGGATTGCTGGTTTGAGTCAGGCTCCATGCCTTACGCGCAAATGCATTATCCGTTTGAAAACAAAAATAAATTTGAAAATAATTTTCCGGCTCAATTCATTGCCGAAGGCGCTGATCAGACCCGGTGTTGGTTCTATTATCTGCATGTACTGGCCACGGGAGTGCGGGATGTGCGGGCTTTTCAAAATGTGATAGTCAACGGGATAGTGCTTGCTGAAGACGGCAAAAAGATGAGTAAAAAACTGCAAAATTATCCTGACCCAATGGATATATTTGATAAATACGGTTCAGACGCGCTTCGCTATTATCTTCTGACTTCTCCGGTTATGCTGGCTGATAATTTGAATTTTTCCGAAAAAGGAGTGGAAGAATCGCTTAGAAAGGTAAATATGATTTTGTTAAATGTGGCAAGGTTTTATAGTATGTTTGTGGGCGATTTAAAAATTAAGGATGAAAAAATAAAAATAGAAAGTGAACACATTTTAGATAAATGGATATTAGCCAGATTAAACCAGTTGATTAATGAGGCAACAGACAAAATGGATAATTATGATCTGCCCCGGGCCAGCCGGCCGATCATTGAGTTTATTGATGATTTATCCACCTGGTATATTCGCCGTTCCCGCGACAGATTCAAAGGTGAAGATGAGAATGATAAGAAAGCGGCAATTAATACTACCGGATTTGTTTTAATGCAATTATCAAAAGTAATGGCGCCTTTTATGCCTTTTATTGCTGAAAAGCTTTGGCAGGAAGTGGGCGGTAAAAATTTTAAAGATAAAAATAAATCAGTTCATCTTGAAAAGTGGCCTAAAGCAAAAAAATTATCAATGGAAGAAAAAGATATTTTAAGACACATGGATATTTGCCGTAAAATTGTTGAATTGGGATTGGCAAAAAGAGACGAAGCCGGGATTAAAGTAAGACAGCCGCTATCCAAATTACGAATTACGAATTACGAATTACGAAATGAGTATATGGATTTGGTAAAAGATGAATTGAATGTAAAAATCGTAGAGACGCAAAGCCTTGCGTCTTCTTCCGGAGAAAATAATATTAAGGTTGATCTGGATACAAAGTTAACATTTGAGCTAAAGCAAGAGGGAATTGCCCGGGAAATAATCAGGCATGTTAACAGTATGAGAAAAAAACAAGGGTTTACAATTAAAGACAGGATAAATATATATTTATATGTTGAAAGTGATAATATTAAAAAAGTAATAGATAATAATGAATATTATAATTATATTCTGAATGGAGCTTTGGCTTATAACATCGCCGGGCAGGGGATAAAGCCGATTGAATCTGATAATCCTAAATTCTTTAAAGAAGTAAAAATTAATAAAGAACTTGTTAATATAGGAATACAAAAAATATAAATTTTACTTTATTATTATGCCAAAAACAAAAGCCTTGGTTTTATTTTCCGGCGGTTTGGACTCAATTCTGGCTGTTAAAATGCTTCAGGCGCAAAAAATAGCAGTAACAGCTATTTGTTTTACAAGTAATTTTTTTAATGCCGAGCTGGCCAAAGAGTCAGCCAGGAATTTAGAGATTCCAATATTAATTAAAGATATATCCGGCGCTGAACTCAAGCTGGTTAAGAATCCTCCCCATGGATATGGCAAGCACTTGAATCCGTGTATTGATTGCCATGCCATGATGATACGTTTGGCCGGTGAAATCGCGCGAAAACAAGGCTTTGATTTTGTGGCTACCGGCGAAGTTTTGGGCCAGCGTCCTTTTTCGCAAAATAAAAAAGCTTTGGGAAAAGTAAAAAATCTATCAGGTGTGGAAGTGGTGCGGCCTTTGTCCGCGAAATTATTAGATGAAACCGAAATTGAAAAAAATAAAATATTGATCAGAGGTCTTTTAGGAAGAATTAAAGGCAGAAGCAGGGAAGAGCAAATTGAGCTGGCGCGCAGGTATAAATTAAAAAATTATCCTTTGCCGGCCGGCGGCTGCTTGTTAACCGATTCGGAATTTAGCAAGCGATTAATAAAATTACTGGGTAATTATTCTGATTGTGATGTTAATGATGTTGAGATTATCAAGAACGGTCGGGTGTTTTGGTTGAAAGTTAAAGAGAATACTTTGGTTTTAGCGGTTGTCGGGCGTAATCATAAGGAAAACGAAAAGCTTAAGAAACTTGCCAAAAAGGGTGATTTTATTGTAGAATTAAAAGAGATAACCGGTCCGAGCGCTTTGGTCAGGTTTATAAATTTAAAGAAACCAATAGCTTTTAAAAGCAATTATCGCGTACAGATCCCTAAAATTTTAAGCTTGGGTAAATTAAGGCTTAGCGAGCCTAAGAATTTTAAGCAAATATTTGATATTATTTGCCTTTTAACCGGATATTATTCTACTAAAGCCAGAAACAAGGAGGTGGAATTAATAGTTAAAAATTTTTAATTTTATAATAATATGGCTTTTGGCGTTAACACCAGGGAAAACATAAAAATTGATATTGTTAAAATAGTTAATGATATTTTTAAGCAAGCGATTGATCTTGGGGCAAGCGATATTCATATTGAATCAACTTACGCGGGAATGGTGATCCGCTACCGCATAGACGGCATATTAAAAGTAATATCAGAAGGCGATAAAATGCTTAGGGATTTTATAATATCAAGGATCAAAGTTATGGCCCTTCTAAAGACTACCGGGCTGCCCCGGCCACAGGAAGGCAATATTAAATTTAAACAGGGTGATTTAAGCGTTGATATGCGAATTTCTATTTTTCCCACCAGCTCCGGGGAATGCGTGGTTATTCGCGTACTGGAAACCGATAAATATTTTGGCGATTTTCGTGAATTAGGCCTTTTGGATGAGCAGGCAAAAGCGATTGAAAAAATCATCCAGCAGCCTTATGGCCTGGTATTGGTTACCGGGCCTAACGGCAGCGGCAAATCCACTACTTTGTTCACGATTTTAAATCGTTTGAATGAGCCGGGGAAGAGCCTGGTAACTTTGGAAGACCCGGTGGAAAGAAAGATTGATATGGTGCGCCAAACAAATATTAATCCTGATATTAATCTTACTTTTGCCAGCGGCCTTAGGTATTTGTTACGCCAGGATCCGGATATTATCATGGTCGGGGAGATCCGGGACAAAGAAACCGCGCAGATCGCGGTGCAGGCCGCCATTACCGGGCATTTAGTACTAGCCACCATTCATACCAACGACGCGGCCGGAGCGGTGGTGCGTATGATCAATATGGGGGTAGAGCCGTTTCTTCTCTCAAGCGCCCTCAAGTTTGTGACGGCTCAGCGCCTGGCTCGGGTTAATTGCCCGCATTGCAAGAAAGAGTATGAACCGCCGCTGGAACTTTTAAAGCGGATTGACGCCCCTCAGAGCATTAAATTTTACCATTCAGCCGGCTGTGACAAATGCAGCAATGAAGGGATAAGCGGTCGGATCGGTGTGCATGAGCTGATAGTGGTTACCAGAAAAATCCAGGATTTAACTTTGCTTAAGCCGTCAGACGAACAGATCAATAAAATAGCGATAGATGAAGGCATGACCACTCTTAGACAGGCCGCTTTGCAAAAAGTATACGACGGAACTATCAGCATTGAAGAGGCAATAAGGCTTACTGAATAACTAATAAGAATTGACCATTAACTTTTAACAATTAACAATTAATTTTAACTCTATGGAAATTACATTAATTATTCTTGGTATAGTAGTGGTGGGAGCGGTTGTGATAATCGGCATGTACAACTCGCTAATTAAATTGAAAAACCGGGTGGATGAAGCCTGGAGCGATATTGACGTCCAGCTTAAGCGCCGCTATGATTTGATCCCCAATCTGGTAGAGACTGTAAAAGGTTATGCCGGGCACGAAAAGGATACTTTGGAGAGTGTTACCAAAGCCCGCAGTCAGGCAATGGCGGCTCAGGAGTCAGGCGATGCTGCGCAGCAGGCAGAAGCGGAAAATATGCTTAGCTCCACGCTTAAATCCATTTTTGCGCTTAGTGAGAGCTACCCGGACCTTAAGGCTAATACTAATTTTCTGGAACTTCAACGCGAGTTAAGCGATACTGAGAACAAGATCCAGGCCAGCCGGCGTTTCTACAACGGCAATGTCCGCGATTTTAACACCAAGCTGGAGGTATTCCCCACCAATATCATCGGCAACATGCTGGGCTTTAAGTCCCGCGAGTATTTTGAGATTGAAGAGGAAAAAGAGCGGGAAAATGTTAAGGTGAAATTTTAGGTAAATTCCACCCCGCTTTAGCGGGGGTTTCCGCGGCTTTAGCCGCGAGGTTTGATTAAAAACGGGGTCCGGCAACGGACTCCGCTTTAGTAATTATGGCATTAAGGAACAGCGAAAGCTTAAACGCGGTTTATAAAATGCATTCTATTGACAGCTCGGCTTTTTCTTTGGTCGGTATATTTATTCCGATCTATTTACTGACTTTGGGTTTTTCAGTTACTGAAGTTTTGGTTTATTTTATTATACAAAACACCACGCTGTTAATGTCAGCATTTGCCGTTGGCTATATTGGAAGCAAATATGGAATACAGCGCGCCATGCTTTTAAGGCTGCCGTTTTTATTTTTGTTTTTAATTTTATTGCTGTTGCTTGATAATATTAATTTTCCGATTTATTTGTTAGCAATAATTGACGGCTGGCAGAGCGCCTTGTATTGGATCCCTTTGAATATTGCTTTTACTAAAAACGCCAATAAAAGAAAAATGGGTTCAGCCTTGGGCGGTTTATTTGCCTGGCCCAAGGTTGCTACCATCTTTACACCCATGTTTGGGGGACTGATTGCTTCTTATTTCGGTTTTAACGCCTTGTTCGCGATTACTTTAATTATATTTGCTTTTTCAGTCATTCCGCTTCTTAGGATCAAAAAAATTAAGATTGATTTTCATTTTAAATTTAAGGAAGGTTTAAAACTGTACAGAAAAAATAAAAAATATTTTTGGGCCGAAGTGTTTAACAATATTGGCGAAGAAACCGATGGTATTATTTGGCCGATATTTATTTATCTAAGCCTGGTAAAAATTACCGCGGTCGGGAATACGGCCACTATAATTTCCTTGGGAGCGTTTTTTTTAACACTATATATGGGCAGAATTTCTGATAAGGCCGGAAAAGAAGTTTTAATAAAAGTTGGCGCAAGCTTAATAATGCTGACGTGGTTTATCAGGATATTTTTTGACACTGAAATAGCTTTTTATATTATTGCTTTGTTTTCCGGCCTAGCTTTTGTGATATTTAAAATTCCGTATTATTCAAAGCTGTTTAGCATTCCCAGAAAAAGCAAGGTTGATGAATTTTTTATTTTTCGTGAAGTGCCGGTTAATATTGCCCGAATTATCGTGTTTTTATTGGCGATTATATTTGTTAATAATTTGCAATTTTTATTCCCAATTGCCGGTTTAGTGTATTTGTATTTTCTTTTGTTTAAATTATAAACTTATCACTTGACTTTGCCTATGGCAAGCGCATCCTTTACGAATTTATAAATATAGGTTAAGTTAAAGATACTTAAAGTGTGTCATCCTGAGGGCGGAGCCCGAAGGATCTCGAGAAATTAGAAATATGGTTGTTAGCAGTGATTGCTAATAGCATAACACTTTAAATCACGGGATTCTTCGTCCTTTCAGGACTCAGAATGACAGTTTATTTATGGCAACACTATATACTCACAGCGATTCAAATAAACGAAAAACAATATTTTTACTGTTCGGTTTTATAATATTTATTATTATTGTCGGTTTTGTCTTTAGCGAAGCCATGGGCAGCCGGGGTATTCTTTATTTCGCGGTTGGCTTTAGCATTGTTTCGGCTTTTATAAGTTATTGGTATTCGGACAAGATCGTGCTGGCCATGAGCGATGCCAAAGAAGTTAAGTTTGAGAGCAATAAAGAGCTTTATCGTATAGTAGAGAATCTTTGCATTACGGCCGGCCTGCCTGTTCCTAAAATATATATTATTAATGATACTGCCCCGAATGCTTTTGCCACCGGCAGGGATCCGGAGCACGCGGTTGTGGCCGTTACCAAAGGGCTTTTGCGAAAACTGGACCGCAGTGAACTGGAAGGGGTAATCGCCCATGAGCTTTCGCATATCGGCAACCGGGATATTTTAATTGCCACGATCGTTACAGTTCTGGTCGGAGTAGTGGTTCTTTTGGCTGATTGGTTCAGGCGCTGGACCTTCTGGGGCGGGGGACGGCGGCGCAGCAGCAAAAACAGCGGTAATTTGCAGCTGATTATTTTTATTGTCGCGATTGTTTTATCCATTTTTGCTCCTTTGTTTGCTTATTTAATGCAATTTGCTATTTCCAGGAAGCGGGAATTTCTGGCTGACGCGGACGGCGCGCTCCTTACCCGTTATCCGGACGGATTGGCCCGGGCTTTGGAAAAAATTTCTTCAGATTCGGAAAAGCTGGAAGTGGCCAATCGCGCCACTGCCCATCTTTATATTTCCTCTCCTTTTAAAACCGATCGACCAGGCGCAAAAATAGGTTTTTTCAAAAAAGCTTTCTTAACCCATCCTCCGGTTGAGGAAAGAATAAGGAACTTAAAAGGTATGCAGGTGTAGCTTTTATGCTTGCCCGCAGCGAAAATTTAATTTTTAGATCAATCATTGACTTTAGCTAAAATTATGTTATTATTTTATTAGGAATTATTTGTATTTTTATACCTATGAAATATTATACTTTTCGAACAATTATTGAGCCGGACGACCCCAGGGGGTACCATGGCTTTGTGCCAATTTTACCCGGTCTTCATACCAGCGGCAAAACAATTAAAGAAGTGAAGAAAAATTTAAAAGAAGCTATTACTTGCCATATACAGGGATTGATTAAAGATGATGAGATAGTGCCCAGGGAAGAAAACGCGATCGAGATGGTGCAAACTATTTCTGAAAAAGAGCTTTCTTTTTGTTAATAGACCCACTGCATAATAATTTTTTGCTGCAATTTCCATATTTTGGTAAATTTTGCATAAAAAATTTTGGCCTATACTACAGCATAAGCAAAAATTTTTTCTGCAAAATTTCCTCAAAATCTGCCTGTACTCGCTTGACGGGTGAAAATTTCGCTACAAAACTTATTATGCAGTGAGTCTAATTTATGCCAAAATTACCAGTGATAAGAGCAAGAGAATTAATCCGAGCATTAAAAAAGCTCGGGTTTTTTGAGTATCATCAAGTCGGCAGCCACGCGCAATTCAAGCACGAAGATGGCCGTCGAATAACTATTCCGGTTCATCAAGGCAAAGACATTAATCGCGGTACTTTACGCGGAATAATAAGCGATCTCAACATTAGCGTAGATGAATTTATAAAAGTTTTAAAAAATAAATGACAAATATAATTCTATGCAAGTATTTTGTTTTGGAGATTCAATTACTTATGGTTATTATGATAAAATGGGTGGCTGGACTGCTCGTTTAAGGATGTATGTAGAAGAAAATTATCCTACTAAACACAAAATTTATAATCTTGGAATATCAGGCGATACAACCTCTTCTATTTTAAATAGAATGAATAATGAAATTGAAGTTAGATTTAATCCAGACAAAATTAATGTATTAATACTCAGCTGTTTCATTAATGATTCAATTTGGATTCTTGCTGATAATAATCATTTAATATTACAGAATAAATTTAAGAATAATTTAAAGAATATTTTAGCTATAGCAAAAAAGTATAATATGATAATTATTGCTCTTGATAGTTTGCCTGTAGTTGACGCTAAAGTAGATCCAATCCCTTGGGCACCGGAGTGGAGCTACCGCAATAAATATATCCGAAAATATCAGGAGGTTCTTAAAAAAGTTTGTAAGGAAGAAAAAGTTTATTTTATAGATGCTTATGATAAATTGCTTGCCTCTTCCGATTATATGCACTCTTTGGGCGACGGAGTCCACCCCAATGATATTGGCCATAAGATTTTGTTTGAGATAATTAAAAATTATTTAGTAGAAAATGAGATTATTTGACATAAAATTAAATTTAAAGAAATTAAAGCCTTTATTTAGAATAAGCCCTGTAGAAAATGAAGAAAAATGGGAGGTAATAACCGACTTTACTAAAATAAAAAGAGGAGGAGTTTATATTGACGAAGTTTTGACCCGTCTTTAGTTAAGGGTTTAGAGCTAGCTCTAAACCTAATCTACAGAGATATCTCTGTAGATCGAGAAATATAAAATAATTAATTACAGAATTAACTCTGTAATTTAAAAATAATATGTATGTTACGCGTTCTATGTTACGCGTTATGCATTATATAAGAATATGACTACAAAACAAATTTACGAGCTGGCTGTTAAGATGGGGATAAAATCCGATCTGCGCGGTGAGCAAGCGGTTAAAAAATATTTGGATCGCACTAAAGAGAAATACGAAAGATTAGACAAGGAAGAGAAAAAAGAATTTGACAAGGAAAATTTTACAAATCCTTATAATGATACCCGTATTTTAGCGGACAATAAAAAGAAAAAGATTAAAAAAGTGTTAGTTGGCATTGATATGGAAACGCCGGAATTGCTATATGCCAAGATGGAAGGTGACATTGATTTGGTAATCGGACATCATCCGGAAGGCAAGGCCTTGGCCGATCTTTCCGGGGTGATGGATTTGCAAGCCCAGCTTTTAGCCGGTTACGGCGTGCCGATCAACATCGCCGAGTCGGTGCTTAAGCCTAGAATTTCAGAAGTTAACCGCGGCACTCATCCGATTAATCATAATCGTCCGGTAGATATGGCAAAGCTTTTAAGAATTGATTATATGTGTACGCATACAATTGCCGATAATCTGGGCGCTAAATTTTTAACTGACATTTTAAGAAGAAAAAAGCCGGAATACGTTGGCGATATATTAAAAATGTTAAAAGATATTTCTGAATTCAGTGAGGCGATTAAGATTAATGCCGGTCCGCGTCTTTTTACCGGAAATAAAGAAAATAGTTGCGGCCAGGTGGCAGTAACCGAATGGACCGGCGGCACCAGCGGATCCAAGGAAATGTATGAAAAAATGGCTCAAGCGGGAATTGGTACTATTATTGGCATGCATATGCATGAGGAGCATCGCGCTGAGGCCGAGAAATATCATCTAAACGTGGTAATTGCCGGACACATGGCTTGTGATTCCTTGGGCATGAACCTATTTTTGGATGAATTGGAGAAAAAAGGAATAGAAGTGATTCCTTGCTCCGGCCTGATACGGATTAAACGGAAAAAGAAGTAATTACATTTAAAACAAAATAAATTTGATTATTTGATTAAAACTTCGCTAAATGCGGGGTTTTAAAAATGCTGAAAATATTGTATAATATAACTATGAATACATATCTTTTTGTTTTTATGGCTCTGTTTGCGGCAGGGGCATTAGCATTGGCAATCATCGCCTTTATTGGCTTAAAATCGGAAAGAAAGCGAAGAGCGGCAATTTTGTCCGGTTTTACTGATCCAGTTATTTTAATTGACAAGAATCATATTATCAGTTTTATTAATCCCGCGGCTAAAGACGCTTTGGGCCTGGACGCAAAAGCGCTGGGCCAGAAGATTGATTCCAAAGATCATTATTCAATAAATAATTTTAAAGACCTTATAGATCTGGATATTACGGTGAATACTTTTAAAGATAAAGATGAAAGTAAAAATAAGATTGAAGAATTGATTATTAACCGCGACGGCAATGATGCTACTTATAAAGTAACGACTGTTTATGTCCGTGATGACCAACAAAATCATTTGGAAACAATGAAGATTTTTTATGATCTTACCCGCGAAAAAATGATTGATAAAATGAAGGTGGAATTTATTTCTATCGCGGCCCATCAATTAAGGACGCCGCTTTCGGCAATAAAGTGGGCGATCAAGATGGTGCTTGACGGCGATGTCGGCAAGCTGAATAAAGAACAGGAAAAAATATTATTTAAAGGCTATATCAGCAATGAACGGATCATTAGGCTCATTAATGACATGCTTGATGTTTCGCGCATTGAAGAGGAAAAATTTAATTATGAATTTAAAAAGGATAATTTTCTTAAAGTACTGGCTATTGCCGTCAAACATATTGAGGTATTGGCAAAAAGAAAGAAAATAGAATTAAAGATCAATCATCCCAGGAAACTGCCGCTAATAAATATGGACCAGGAAAAGATGTTAATAGCCATGAAAAATTTGCTTGAGAACGCGGTTGAGTATACTTTGCCCGGCGGAAAAATAAAAATTACAGTAAAAAGGGAGATAAAATTTATCCGTTTCAAAATTCAGGATTCAGGCGTTGGCATACCGAAACAAGATCAGGAAAAACTTTTTTCCAAGTTTTTTCGCGCTTCAAACGTTATTCGTATGCAGACCGACGGCTCGGGACTGGGCCTGTTTATAGTTAAAAACGTTATTCAAAATCATAACGGTAAAATAAGTTTTTCCAGCGAAGAAGGCAAAGGAACGGAATTTATATTTACTATACCGATAAATAAATAGATAGTTGAGATTTTTGAGATTGTTAAGATATTTGGGACCCTAAATATCCCAAACATCTCAAATATCCCAAACATCTCAAAAAAATATGCCAGACAATAAAAAAACAATATTGGTCATAGAAGACGAAGAAACATTAGCAGATTTATTGGCTGTTAAATTAAAAGCCGCGGGCTACAAAGTGGAATGCGCCGCTGACGGTAAAAGCGGATTAAAAAAAATCAGGTCAACGCGCCCGGATATAATTCTTTTGGACATTGTCATGCCCAAGAAAAACGGCTATGAAGTAATGGAGACAATGCGCGCCGAAAACATAACAATACCGGTAATAATTATCTCTAACTCGGGCCAGCCGGTAGAAATTGAAAAAACCAGGAAATTAGGGGCGGTTGATCATTTAATCAAAGCCGAATTTAGCCCTCAGGAGGTTTTGGAAAAAGTAAGCAATTATTTAGGGGTAAAAGGCCGGGCTCGTGAGTCGGATAAACCGGCTATGCCCGGTTCAAGCGTGAACAAAAATGTCCAACAGCTTGGTATTCGCGTGCTGCTTGTGGAAGACGATGCGTTTCTTAGGGAAATATGCTTAAAAAAGCTAATCAATGACGGCTATGAGGTTTATGCCGCCATTGACGGGAAGGAGGCTCTGGAAATAGTCGGTCTGGCCAAGCCGGATATCGTACTCTTGGATATTGTTTTGCCCTCAATTGACGGCTTTCAGGTTTTATCAACAATCCGCAAGCACAATAATAAAGAAGTCGCCAACATTCCGATAATTATGCTTTCCAATTTGGGCCAGGAAGAAGATATAAAAAAGGCCATGGATATGGGAGCTAACGATTATTTGGTTAAAGCCCATTTTACGACCGAAGAAATAGCCGATAAAATCAAACAAGTAGTAAAAAAGGATTAGCGCGCTCAAGTCTAATATATGGATTTTAGTTATAAAAGAAAATTGGAAGTCAATGAGTGGATAATAACCACCCGCTGGTTTTATATGGTGGCGGTTTTTTTAATCGGTATTGTAAGCAATACGTTAATTAGCGTATTTGAAGTTAAATTTACGTTTTTTTCAATCTGTTTTTTGCTTTTGGTTTATTTATTTATTAACGCGTATTTATACCGGGTTTTAACCGCGATCAAAAAGCACCAGTCAGAGATTCGTTTAAAAATATTAAGCGTTGGGCAGATCATTATTGAGCTGGTTATTTTCACTATTGTAATGCGCCTGGTCGGCGAGGAGTCAATTGCCAGTGTTTTTTTCTTTTTGCCGATTATTTCGGCGGCAATGATATTCGGCATTAAAGGCGCTGTAATTACCGCACTTGCTTCAGCTATTTTAGTTAATATCTCGGTAGTAGCCGGGTATATGGATATATTGATCCAATATGTATTTAATCGGGATATTTTCAATGCCGCCGAATTAGTTGAATTGCGTTACATTACCTTTTCCTTAATAAGCGTAATTGTAACCTCAAATTTTTATATTGTCCTGGCTTTTGTGTCAGGCTATAGTTTTAAGCTTGTTTTTAAGCGCGAGCAAAGGCTAATGTCCTTGTCCGAGCAATTGACCTTGGAAAAGCAAACAGATGAGAAAGAGGTTAAAAGACTGGATGCCAACGCCAGGAAATTAGCCGAACAAGACCGTAAGTTAAAGACAATAAATATTGAATTAAGCAAGCGCTTGAATCAGCTGGAGAATTCGGAAAAATCAATTATTCGCGCTTTTGCCGATTTGCAGGAAGCGCGAAAAAAGACCGATGATGAGCGTAATAAAACAGCGGCCATTATATCAAATTTTATTGACCCGATAATAGTAATTGATGTTGATAATAAAATTAATCTGATCAATCCGTCGGCGATGGAGATTTTTGGCTTTACGGCTGATGATTTGGGCAAAGAAGTTTCGCCTAAGAATAATTATTCATTTGAAAATTTTAAAGAATTAATCCAGGAAGATTTTAGCATTAAAACCAGCAAAGAATTAAAGTCTAATAATCCTAATGAGGAAGAGTTGGTAATAACTGTCGCCGAACAGGAGTTTACTTATAAGGTAATAACCGCCCCGGTCGTTGATAACAAGAAGAACAAGATAGGAGTGATGAAAATATTTTATAATTTGACGAGAGAAAAGATGATTGATAAAATGAAGTCAGAATTTATATCAATCGCCGCGCACCAGCTTCGCACCCCGTTATCGGCCATAAAATGGGTAATAAAGATGATATTGGACGGCGAACTCGGCAAGCTTAATGATGAGCAGAAAGAATTTTTATCCAAGGGCTATAAGAGCAACGAGCGGATCATTGAACTGGTTAATGATATGCTGAATGTTTCCCGGATTGAAGAGGGGCGGTTTGGTTATGTATTCAATAAGGAAGATTTTGTTTTATTGGTTGATAAAATTGTCAGTAGTGAAGAAAATTCATTAAAATCCAGAAGTATTAAATTTACATTGAATTTGCCGGCATCACTGCCTAAAGTATATATGGACAAGACGAAAATGGATTTGGCCATTACTAATTTGCTTGAGAACGCGATTAAATATACTCCGGAGCATGGCAAGATCGGATTAACAGCGGAGGCGGGCGACGCGTTTATCAAGGTGCGGATAAAAGATAACGGTGTTGGAATTCCAAAAAATGATCTGCCGAAATTATTCACTAAATTTTTCCGGGCCGTAAATGTTATTCGGATGCAAACTGAAGGTTCGGGTTTGGGATTATTTATGGTTAAGAATATTATTAAGCGCCACGGCGGGGAGATTGTGGTTAATAGCGAAGAGGGGAAAGGAACCGAGTTTATTTTTACATTGCCAATCGGCGAAGCTAAATAGTAAAATCCCGCACCGAAATTTGGTGAGGGGCAAATAAAATTTGTAATTATATGGGACAAGACAAAACCAACAAAAAAAGAATATTAATTATTGAAGACGAGGAGTCTTTAGTGGGTCTGCTGGCCGCTAAGCTTAAAAAAGAAGGATATAGCGTGGAATTCGCTTATGATGGCGAGGCAGGCTATGATAAGATCAAAAAAACAAAGCCTGATTTAATTTTATTGGATATTGTAATGCCAAAAATGGATGGCTATGAAGTATTGGAAAAAATGAAAGAGGATAATGTTAAAATTCCGGTAATTATTATTTCTAATTCCGGACAGCCGGTAGAGATTGAAAAAACCAAAAAATTAGGAGCAGTCGACCATCTTATTAAAACCGAGTTTAGCCCGCTTGACGTACTAAATAAGGTTAAAAATTGCCTGGATAATAACGGCTCTTCCTTGTCTGGCAAAGGTTTGCCAGAGGCGCTTTTGGCAAAGGAAGACAGTGAAGCAAAAAAACTCGGAGTAAATGTTTTGCTGGTTGAGGATGACGCTTTTCTTAGGGAAATATGTTCCAAGAAGCTTACTAAGGAGGGCTACACGGTCTATGAAGCGATTGACGGCGAGCAGGCCTTAATTGGAGTTGAGTCAGCTAAACCGGATATTGTCCTCCTGGATATTATTTTACCGGCGATTGACGGCTTTCAAATATTAAACCAAATCAGGTCAAATAAAAACAAGGAAATTGCCAAAGTGCCGGTTATTATGCTTTCCAATTTAGGCCAGGATGATGATATAAAAAAGGCAATGGATATGGGGGCTGATGATTATTTGATCAAAGCCCATTTTACGACTGAAGAAATAGTAGAGAAAATTAAAATTTTAATGAAAAAATAGTTAAATTTGGCAAAAAATTCAACTTATATGGTTGAATTTTTTTTGTTTGCTTTTTAGCTTTGTTTTTTGTATAGTAAAGCTATGTTAAAAATAGAAAACAAAATAGAACTGCTTGCGCCGGCGGGGAATTTACATAAACTAAAAACCGCCCTGGCTTTTGGGGCAAACGCGGTGTATGCCGGTATTCCTGATTTTTCATTGCGTGTCAGAATCAATGATTTTGATTTTAATTCGCTTGATAAAGCAACTGAATATTGCCATCAGAAAGGAAAAAAATTATACGCCACTCTTAATATTTTTGCCCACAATAAACATTTAAAAGCGGTGGAAAAACATCTGAAAAAGTTAAAAACAATCGGCGTTGATGGTTTGATTATTTCTGATCCCGGGGTGCTGGCAATAAGCAAAAAAGTATGGCCAAAAGCTGATATTCACTTGTCAACTCAGGCAAACTGCACTAATGCACAGGCCGCTAAGTTTTGGCAAAAGCAAGGGGTAAGCAGAGTAATTTTGGGCCGTGAAACTACTCTTGCGGAAATCAAAGAAATACATCTTGTGTGCCCGGATTTAGAGCTGGAATATTTTGTCCATGGGGCCATGTGCATGGCATATTCCGGGCGTTGTTTTTTGTCAAGTTTAACATCCGGTCGCAGTGCAAATTTAGGAGATTGCATTCAGCCTTGCCGCTGGCAGTACACTATTCAATCCGATGAACGGGGAAGTGACACATTTAATCTTCAAGAAGATCAACACGGATCATATATTTTGAATTCCAAAGATTTATGCTTAATAAAATATTTGCGTGATTTGCAAGAAGCCGGAATATGCAGTTTTAAAATTGAAGGCCGGGCCAAGAGCGCTTATTATCAGGCCGTGGTAGCCGGGATCTATTCACGGGCAATAGAGAATATGGAGTGTGAAGAGAAAAAAGAATTAGATTATTATTTTAATGAACTAAAAACTAAAATAGTTAACCGTGGATATACTGCCGGATTTTTATTGGGAGAGAAAGGGGAACAGAATATTGTTAATTCCCATGAAGATTCTGATTGGGAGTTTTGTGGGCAAGTAATTAAGACCACAGACCGCAGACGGCAGACCGCAGATAAAAATTATACTTACGTTAAGGTTCACAATACAATTAAGGTTGGGGATGAAATTGAGATAGTTAAACCAAAGTATGATATAATAAAGATGGTAATTGATAAATTGATTGATCCGGAAACAGGAGAAAAATTAGATGAAGCTCATGGAGGACAAGGGAGAGTGGTGTTGCTAAAGGTAAATGAAGATGTCCCGGAATATAGTGTTATTAGAAGAAGAATAAAAATATGATTGCGTACTTAAAAGGTAAAATTAAAAATAAGGGACAGGGTTATATAATCCTTGACGTTAAAGACGTTGGTTATCAAGTCTTTATAAATCCAACCATGTATACTGCCTTGGAAATTGGCCAGGAGATTGAATTTTATATTCATCACCATATACGGGAAGATGCCATGGACTTGTATGGTTTTAATACACCTGAAGATTTGGAAATGTTCAAGCTTTTACTTTCAATATCAGGAATTGGCCCAAAGTCCGCGCTGGGCGTATTGGCGGTTTCCAGCGTAAATGAGATAAGGGAAACAATTGCCCAAGGCGACTCTTCGCTTCTTACTAAAGTGTCTGGGATTGGCAAGAAGACAGCCGAACGCGTTGTTTTGGAATTACGGGAAAAAGTCGCTCATTTGGCAGATTCGGGAAATTCGCAAGTCAGTGCTTTGGCCGGCAGCGATGAGATTGATGCTTTAATGGCGCTGGGCTATTCGCTGCAGCAGGCCAGGGAAGCGTTAAGGAAAGTAAATCCGAAAACTAAAGACAGCGGCCAGCGCATAAAAGAAGCACTTAAAAATTTAGGAAAATAAAGGATGAAATCATTTGAATTAACCAAAAAAGAGCAATTAAATGATTTTGTTGCTAAGCAAAAGCATAGCCAGTTTTTGCAATCCTGGGAATGGGGAGAGTTTCAAGAAGATGCTGGGAAGAAAGTAATTAGATTAGGTTTTACAAAAGATGAAAAATTATTTTTTGCAATCACGCTTATTAAAAATAATTTTCCTGGCGGATTAAGTTATTTTTATTCTCCACGGATTGGAATTAAGAATTTAAATGATGAGCAATTAAAATTTGTTTTTGATGAAATAAAAAATGTAGCCAAACAAGAAAAAGCAGTATTTTTTCGCTTTGAACCCATAAGTGAGTTACAAGTTACGAGTTACAAGTTACGAGTTATACGAACCATTGACGTTCAGCCAAGTAAAACTTTAATTTTAGATTTAACACAATCAGAGGATGAATTATTAAAGCAGATGCATCAGAAAACCAGATATAATATTAGGTTAGCGGCAAGAAAAGGCGTAAAAGTTAAAGTGCTTGAAAATATTGATAAATATTTTGATGAGTTTTGGCAATTAATGGCGCAAACGGAAAAGAGAGACGGCTTTCGTTTGCATGGCAAAAATTATTATCAGAAGATGCTAAAATTTGATAGCAGGTTTATAAAATTAATTGTAGCTTTTTATAGGGATAAGATGTTGTGCGCAAATATAGTTTCTTTTTTTGGTGATATGGCAACATATATTCATGGAGCCTCGGCAAATAAAAATAGAAATTTAATGGCTCCATACGCGCTACAATGGCATTCTATTAAATTAGCAAAAGAATATGGCTTAAAATATTATGATTTTAACGGTATTGATGAGGTAAAGTGGCCGGGTGTAACCAGGTTTAAAAAAGGATTTGGCGGCAGCGAGATAAGTTATCCCGGGTCCTTTGATATGGTATTTGATAATAATAAATACCTAATTTATAAAATGTTAAGAAAAATACGGCGATTTTTTTAAAATAAAAATTTTTGATTCATTTGAATTTTTATGATAGTTCAAAGCGAAACAGAAATCGTTCACCATTGGTTAGTTGCAAATTTTGTAATCTAAAAAGTTTATCATGCCGGAAAAAACAATAAATAGTTTAGAACAAATAAAAAATCAGTCAAAAGAAATATCAAATATTATAAAAGATATTAAAATTAGCTATGGAAGTGATTTTAATGATAATGAAATTTTGGAAATAAAAGAATATATAGACGATGATATAAATAATCTTTTAAAACAAGGATATAGCGAGGGAGATGCTGTTAAAAAAATTAAACAGGATTTAAAAGTTCATAATTTCGCGATTCCGTTGCTTGACGCTGTGGCCAGCTCCGCGGTTCAATCAAAAGAGCAAAGGGAAATAATAGAAAATTTAATTCAAGAAAACAGAACTTTGGAAAATTATTTAAAGCAGTCTAATTACAATACAGAAACATGGATAAATAATATTTATAATAAAATGCATTTTCAGTTTTCCAGATCAGAACGGCCGATTATTGAGGTATTGGCCAATGGTTTGGATGCTTGCGAAACAGGAAAGAAACAAGCTGAGTACGCAGTTTTTGATGATGGCTTTGAAGTAAAAGATAATGGCGTTGGCATGGATTATGAAGATATTTTAATTAAACTAAATATTCCAACAGAAACTTCAAAAGAAGATTCAGAAAGCGGCATAGGCAGGTTTGGGCAAGGATTTTATAGTATATTCAGTTATTTAAAAAATCCTGGCGATAAAGTTGAGGTTGAAACAAAAAAAGACGGAGAACATGGCTATAAAGCAACTTATTCTTTTGTTAATAGAATAGAAAAAGTGATTTCAGATAAAAAAAGCAAAGAATTAGAAAATTATCAAAAAAATAAATTTGTTAAAGTTGAGCATATTAAGGATACAGATAGATATTTAATAATTTATCCGGAGATAGATTTTAAGATTGAAGAAATTGACAAAAAAAATTCAGGCACAACAGTAAGATTAAAATCAGAAGAATTTCAATTTGAAGAAATAGAAAAAGTAGTGGAGGATTATATGAAATATTATTCGAATGGCGACATAAAAAATTTTAAAGGAGAGGTAATAAATATCGGACAAAATTTAGAAAAAATTAAAACTAAAAACGGAGTTTCTATTCTTTATAATTACGAATCATTACCTAATGATGAAAAATCTGATGATGAAAAAAAAGAAAATGAATTTAAAAATATAAAAGCTGCTATTACAATTGGCGGGATAAAAATAGAGAATTTTGATGTATCAGGAACTAATTTGCCTGATAATTTTATTATTGACTTGCCATTAGATATTAATTTAACTGTTTCCAGAGATAATGTCGTGGTTGATAAAAAAACAATTAATTTTATCAAGGAAGCCATTGATCAAATAGTTGAGAATAGTCAGGATGTAGGATTGATAAACGCGATGTATCCATTGGCTCAGGAATTGCAAAAAAGAAGCATTACCATAAAAAAGGAATACAATTTAGGCCAATATTTTAAAAACAGTTTTGATAAAGAATTTAGTGAAACGCAAAATTTTATTCCTAACACTAAAGAGTTTGGGGAATATTTTGATAATGATAATTTAGAATTCAAACCGGTTGATTTGAATTTAATTAAGGATAAAAATTTATTTGATAATTTTGAAAAATTAGATAATGATATTTTTAATGGATATAGAAACGATATTAAATTTGCTCCTTTACAAAAAAATAAGAAATTTTTAGCTTGCGAGAATAGTGTTTTAATCAATCAAAATTTACAGCCGTTAAATCAAGAAAAAGTCGCTATAATAAATGCTTATTTGAGCAATATTAAAAAAACAGAATCACTTAAAGCTTTGGATTTAGGCGATATTGAGTTTAAGGAGACAAAGGCAGAAGAAATTAAAAAAAATACAGATGAAGAAATACCAAAAATAGAAGAAATTGCTTTAGAAACTGATATGAATAATGTTGATAAAAATAGTCTTAATTTTATTAAGTTTCAAGAATTTTTAGAAAATATTAAAGAAGAAGAAAATAAGAAAGAACAGATAAAAAATTATTTAGATAAAAATATTAAAATTGAAAATTATGAGTTTGATGAAAAATATTTTCAAGAAAGTTCAGTAGATGAGTTGAAATTATTTGGCGAAAAAATCTTGTTGTTTCAGGAAAAATTCAATTTTAATGAAATTACCCCGATTAAAAATAATGCGATGAATAGTGTTTGGCAAAGTCTGCAAAATAATGATTTGAGCGTTGATGAATTTTTAAAAACAGCTAATGGCAATGCTATGAATCTGTTTTTGCCGACGTTTGAGAAAATGAATAATTTAATAAAAGATTTTTCTGATTATGAGCCGGTGGATATTCATAAATTTTTAAGCGGTTTTGAAAAAAATAGCATCCTTGAAAATCATATCAAGGAAGTTAATTGCAATATTGCGACATTAGAAGAAAATAAAAATTTATTATTATCATTACAAGATAAAAAATTTGTTAATGTTTTATTAGGCAAAGGCATCTCTTATGTTAGTTTCCATTATGGAAAAGATAAAATATATATTAGAAAAAGTACAATAATTAGTCAATATATAAAATGTATAAAAAAATATAAAAGAATTTTTCAAAATGAAAATATATGTTCAAATTCAAATAAAAAAAATTACTATGGACCAGTCCGTAGTGCGATTGACATTTTAGAATCGATCTCTGAATTATACCCGGGAAAACATGGAGTAAAAGCAAAAGAAATGATAAGTAATTTAAAAAAATCAATAGATGACAATGAAAGAAAATTAATATTATATTTAATTGTAGCAGAAAAATTTGGAATTTACGCTTATAATATGAATGGCATGTCAAAAAATAGTAAAGATAATAGTATAAAAAATACAGAACAATTAATAAATTTTTTAAAAGATGATACAATTGATTTTCAAAAAGATAAATTACATTTTATTTATGATAAGCTTATTAGTAGGGATTCAAACATTAAAGATATAATAAATATATTGCCTAATTTGAAAAAAATTTTGATTTTTATTAATAAAAATCAAAAAATACAAACTTATTTGTATAACAAAGGAACAATAGCGTCTGATAGAATAAAAGAAATAATTTTATGTAACGCCATAAAAATAAAAGATGAAGATAGTGCAAAGGAGTATTTAGAACTTTGCGTTAGACGACAAGACGAATTTAATGAGATTGCGGATGAGTTAGACTCTGGGATGGAGATAGATGAAAAAATTTTCAGTATTGGTGCAAGAGTAAACGGTTTATTTAAAATAGCAAAAAACGCTATAGTAGCTAATAAAATAATAGATGAAGTGCTAAATAACGAATCTAAAGACAGCATAAGAACTATTTTAAAAGAGATGTATATATGGACACAGGAAACTCAAGTTAATGAAGTAAGTAAAGAAGCTCGTAAATATTTTATTTTAGCCACTATGGATGATAAGGCAAGACATAAAGAAAGTGAAAATGAAAAACAATTTACGCAAAATCCAGTTAAAAATATTTCCCTTAACGCGCATTATGCCAGCGCGATGGAAGCAGGAGCGGACTTTGAAAAAAAGCCGTTAAATAAATATTTTGATGATTTGAATAAAAAAGAGATCAATCAAGGCGTTTTGCAGATTTCCCGCAGGAATATTGACAGTTCGGTCCATGATGTTAACAGAAATCCGTTTATATTTTCCAGAGAATTAACGCAAAACGCATTGGATGAATGCTCGCGCAATCCTGAGATAAAACAGGAATTTCAAATTGACTGGTTTTGCGATAAAAAAGATGATCTGCATATAACTTTTAAAGATTTCGCGGGCATGGATGAAAATACTGTAATGAATGATTTACTTATACCTTTTAAAACAACAAAATTTCACGAAGATGATTTAACAGGAAAATTCGGGCAAGGATTTTTTACTATTTTTAGCGAAGCCAAAGAAGTATTTATAAAAACAAAAAAGCAAGATGAAAAATTAAAATTATTTAAATTTACTCCTACTAAAAACAAGCAGGGAAGAATTCAAGATATAGAAATATCAGCGGCAGAAGTAGAAGATGAACAGGATTTTGTTGGCACAGAAATTGAATTTATTAAAAAAACCAAAGAGCCGTTATGGGATGTGGCGCAAATGAAAGCAAATATTATATCCTTTATTCGTTTTGTGCCTGATGATGAGATGGATATAAAATGGCAGGATCAAAAAATAAATATGGTAAGCAAGAAAAAAGATCTTTTATCAGCTGATAAAATAGAAGAATACGGCGATCAAGAGCTTAAAATATATTTTGCAAAAGGCGAGCAAGCTTTTACGCAAAATGGATTATATATAAAAGATATTTCTAAAAAATATTTAGAGCAAATGCCTGAACAGATTACGGAAATAATGAAAAATACAGGCATGGTTATTGATGTGCCTGCCAAAATAGAATTATTGTCTTCAAGAAGCGATTTTATTGATAAAGAAAAAACGCAGGATATTTTACATCCTTATGTGTTAAAAGGATTATTAAAAAGTTCTTTAAATTTATTTATGCAAGAAAAAGCCGACATAAGCGTTTTGCCGGATGATTTTTTCATAAGAGCCGCGAGATATAAATTAAATGATTATGATGAAATTATGCAGGAAATTGTTAAGCCGCTTGAAAATAATAAAAGTATTGACAATAAATTAATTAAAGAATTTTTAACTAGCAGTGATGACAAGAACAGAAATTTAGGCAAAATATTCGCGAATTACAAATTTATTGTTATAAAAAATCAAAAAAACAAATTTTCTATTGTAGAATTAATAAATGGATTAGAAAAAGAAACAATTAACAAAAATGATTTGTCTGAAGAACTTTTTAAAAAAATATTTAAAGAGCAGGAAAGGGCAAAGCCTGTCAGGGAACAAATGGAGAAAGCGGAAGTTGAGCAATTTTATGATAGAGAAATTGCCAGCAAAGAGGGTATTGATATAAAAAATAAAAAATTAGGGTTACTTTACGCAACCGCTGATTTAATTTATAGAACGCAAAATAAAATAAAAGAGCATTATGATGCTCCAACAGATATTGATTTATTAGTTTATAAAAAATATGATTTTAGCGCGGCTCACGCAAGGCAAGGCGGTGGACAGATAGGATGGAATTTTGATTATTTTAAAGAAATTTCAGAAAATTTTAAAAAGGTATTAGACGGTTTTTCGTCTAAAAACGATTTAACAAGATTATTTTTAAAAATAATAAAAACTTCCGCCCATGAATTAACGCATATTCAAGAAGACATAGCTGATTTTACTCATGATGATAGATTTTACCAAATACTTTGCGCGAAATTAGAGAAAACGCTTGATAAGCCGTTTATGGATAAAATTATTTTTGAGGTTAAAAAGTTTATTAAAGATAATAAATTAGAATTAGAGAATTTTGATTTTGATAGCGTTAAAGAATATTATTGGTAGTTTAATTTATAAAATGTTAAGAAAAATACGGAGATGGATAAACTATTGTATTTAATCAAAAAATTAATACCGCGAAAATTATTTAAATTACTGCAGCCGGTATATCATTTTCTGCTAAGCTACGCGGCCGCTTTGGTCTATTGTTTTCCCAGTAATAGTTTAATAGTAGTGGGGGTAACCGGTACGACCGGCAAAACCACAAGTGTGTATTTAATCGCGAAAATGTTAGAAGAAAGTGGGTTAAAAACTGGTTTTACTTCTACTGCCATGTTTAATGACGGCAGGCGCGAATGGTTGAATGAAAAAAAAATGACCATGATCGGCCGTTTGTTTACCCAGCGGATTCTTCGCAAGATGGTCAAAAATAAGTGCCAGGTAGCGATTGTTGAGACAACATCGGAAGGAATTGTGCAATTTCGCCATCGCTTTATTAATTATGATATATTAGTGTTTACCGGGCTTTATGAGGAACATATTGAGTCGCATGGCAGCTTTGATAATTATAAAAAAGCTAAAGGTAGATTGTTTGCCCATTTAAAAAAATGTAATCATAAGTATCGGAACGATAATTACCAAATTGTAAATACCGGAGAATCAGGACTAAAAAAGATCGATCATTTGAGAGTAAAGAAAACTATAATAGCAAATGGGGACGATGAGCATAAAGATTATTTTTTGTCGTTTTGGGCAGAGGAGAAATATGTTTATTCACAGTCCGGCAACCAACATGATGATTCCTCCACGCATAATGTTGCCTATGGTAATCTTAAAATTACCGGAGAGGGGACGGAATTTATTTTTCAAAATACCAAAGTAGCCTTGCAATTGATTGGAGCATTTAGCGCCGGGAATGCTATGAACGGGGTTTGTGTTGGCCTAGCTCTTGGTCTCAGGGAGGGTAAAATTAAAAAGGGTCTTGAAAAAATAAGCGGTGTCGCCGGTCGCTTGGAAAAGATTGACGAAGGGCAGAGTTTTACCGTGATTATTGACTATGCCTTTGAGCCAAATGCTTTGTCCAAATTATATAACACAGTTGATCTTATTCCTCATAAAAAAATTATTCATGTCCTGGGTTCAACCGGCGGAGGCAGGGATATTGCCCGGCGCCCCAAATTGGGCAAAATTGCCGGCGAAAAAGCCGACTTGGTGATAATAACAAATGAAGATCCTTATGATGATGATCCGGAAATAATTATTGACCAGGTGTCTCTGGGCGCTGAGAAAGCCGGTAAGACAGTGAATAAGAATTTATTTAAAATTACTGACAGGCGCCAGGCTATAAAAAAGGCCTTGTCTTTAGCCAGCGACCAGGATATTGTATTAATTACCGGCAAGGGCAGTGAGCAGGCGATATGTGTTGCTAACGGCCAAAAAATCACTTGGGATGACCGGGCAGTAGCCAGAAGTTTGCTGCAAAATAAATACAGACAAATGGATTAAAAATTAGTAAATATATTTTATTTAATATTAGTCAAAGAAAAACTCTTGACATTTTTAAGCGAAACTGTTAAATTAAATAATATTAATAAAATATTTTTTTAATGTAAATAAAATATAAGAAACGGAAAAATTCGTGTAATAAAATAAGCGAATAAAAGCCGTTTTTTTGTTTTGCTTATATTTAGGGTCTATCACCAAATACCCGATTTGGCTATATTTTCCAGATTTCTGTAAATTTTGTAAAATATTTTTTCGCCTATATTAACACATAAGCTCAAAAATATTTTACAAAATTTCCTTAAAATCTGAAAAATCTATCTCAAAAGCGTATTTGGCGATAGACCCATCAAAAATAGAAAATCTCCTTGCGCTTTATTAATTAAAGTAAATGGTCAGTGGATTTTTACTTGCTTAATTAAATAAAAATAGATTATAACTCAGGCCATAAAGGCATTGAGCTTTTTTTGCATCGTTAAAAAGATTTTAAAAAATTATATAATATATTTATGGCGAATAAACAAGCAATCATTAAAGAGCGAAAATTTTTTAATAAACAAAAAGAGGCCATGCTGATGCCTGACTTGATTGAGATTCAAAAAAATTCTTTTCAGTGGTTTCTTAAAGACGGCCTTAAGGATCTGTTTGACGAGATCTCGCCAATCACTGATTTTATCGGCCGCGATCTTGAGCTTATTTTTGACGAATATTATCTTGATGAGCCGAAATTTAACGAGTTGGAAAGCCGGGAAAAGAATGTTACCTACGAGGCTCCGCTCAGAGTAAAGGTGAGTCTGGTTAATAAACGCAGCAAAGAAAGCGTTTCACAAGAAGTATTTTTAGGTGATTTTCCGCTAATGACCAGAAACGGCACTTTTATTGTTAATGGTATTGAGCGGGTTGTGGTATCGCAGTTAATCCGCAGCTCGGGGGTAATTTTTACTTCCGAGTTTATTAAAGGCAAAAAATATTATGGAGCGAAAATTATTCCTAATCGCGGCGCCTGGCTGGAAATTGAAACCGATATAAACAAGGTAATGTGGGTAAGAATTGATCGTAAGCGAAAAGTGGCGATTACTTCGCTGTTGCGCGCTTTTGGCATGAGTAGTGACGAGGAGATAAAAGAGCATTTTAAAGGCATTGAAGATCTGGTTGAAGGCGAACCGGGCTATATTGACGCTACTATTGCCAAGGATTTGGCAAAAAACGAAGCCGAAGGCCTTAAAGAAGTATATAAAAGGATTCGCCCCGGCGATTTGGCCACCACTGACAACGCCAGACAATTGATTCATTCTATGTTTTTCCGTTTTGATCGTTATGATTTTGATCGCGTGGGCCGCTACAAGCTTAACCGCCGTTTTGGTTTTGATATACCCAATAATAAAGAAACACGAATTCTTAGGCAAGAGGATTTAATTGAAATTATCAGGGAAGTGATTCGCTTGAATCAGAGCCAGGGGAAAGAAGACGATATTGACCATTTGGGAAACCGGCGGGTCCGGGCAATCGGTGAATTGATACAGAATAAATTTCGCGTCGGATTGGCCCGCATGGAAAGAATTATTAAAGACCGGATGAGTACGGCGGATATTAACACGATTTCACCTGGCAAGCTGATCAACGCCCGTCCGGTTATCAGTATTGTGAAAGAATTTTTTATGTCTTCCCAGTTATCCCAGTTTATGGACCAAACAAATCCTTTGGCCGAGCTGGAGCATAAACGGCGCTTATCCGCCATGGGGCCGGGAGGGCTTACAAGAGAGCGGGCCGGATTTGATGTTCGGGACGTGCATACTACCCATTATGGCCGGATTTGTCCGATTGCCACTCCTGAAGGTCCGAATATCGGGCTGGTAGGCCATTTGGCAAGTTATTCCAGACTTAACAATTATGGTTTTTTGGAAGCTCCTTACAGGAAAGTGCTTCATGATATAGCGAATGATCCGGACATAACAATTGATAAAATTACTAGAGAAGATATTTATAAAAAAGATTCTCAAGGCAAAAAAGGAAAGCTTATTCTTAAAGCCGGAGAGTGTATTAGCTCAAGTGATGCTAAAAAAATGGTTGAACAACTGGGGCCGGATGCTGTTATTCCGATAAAACCGGTGGTTACCGAAGAAATCGTGTATTTGGACGCTTTCACCGAGGAGAAATTTATTACTACAGCCGCTACTACCCCGATAGATGACGCGGGCTATTTTTTGGTAAGTAAATGCGAGGTTAGAAAATACGGAAAGCCATCCACTGAAAATGTTGAGAGTATTGATTTCGTCGGGGTGGCGGCTAATCAGATTATTTCAATCGCCACATCCCTTATTCCTTTTATGGAACACGATGACGGACAGCGCGCCCTTATGGGAACGAACATGCAGCGCCAGGCCGTGCCGCTGGTGACGGCGGATTCACCGATCGTTGGTACCGGAGTTGAAGCCAGGGCCGCTCGTGATTCCGGGCATATTATACTGGCCGAGGAAGACGGGGAAGTAAGCAAAGTTGACGCTGGCACGCTTGAGATAAAAAATAATAATGGAAAAATTTTTAGTTATCGTTTAGTCAAATTTTTAAGATCAAACGCCAGCACTTGTATCAACCAAAGGCCGTTAATTAATGTTGGGGACAAAGTTAAAGCCGGTGATGCCTTAACTGACGGGCCGGCAATTAATGATGGTGAGTTGGCATTAGGAAAAAATGTTTTTGTCGCCTTTATGGCCTGGGAAGGCTTTAACTATGAAGACGCGATAATAATTTCCGAGCGCCTGGTCCGGCGCGATGTATATTCTTCTATTCATATAGAAGAATATACTATTGATGTTAGAGACACTAAATTAGGACCCGAAGTAGTTACTGGTGATATACCGAATATTGGCGAAGAAAAATTAAAAGATTTAAATGAACAAGGCATCGTTCGTGTTGGCGCTGAAGTTTCTTCAGGAGATATTCTTGTTGGTAAAATTACCCCAAAAGGGGAAACCGAGTTATCGGCGGAAGAAAAGCTATTGCGCGCCATATTCGGCGAGAAAGCCAAGGATGTTAGAGATTCGTCTCTTTATTTGGAGCATGGCGAACATGGCAAGGTGGTAGACGTAAAAATTTTTTCGCGTGAAGATGGTGATAAATTGGCGGCCGGAGTTTTGCAATCTATCCAGGTTACTGTGGCAAATTTAAGAAAAATACAAGCTGGCGATAAAATGGCCGGCCGGCATGGCAACAAAGGCGTAATTTCAAAGATCGTGCCTATTGAAGATATGCCCTACATGGAAGACGGCACGCCGATTGACATTATATTATCTCCGTTGGGGATTATTTCCCGCATGAATCTTGGGCAGCTTCTTGAAACTCATCTTGGGTTTGCGGCAAAAACATTGGGCTACAAGGTTGCCACGCCGGCGTTAAACGGATTAAACGAAAGTCAAATCAGAAGCGAGTTAATACGGGCCGGATTACCCGAGGACGGCAAGGTAGCTCTTTATGACGGAAAAACCGGAAACCTTTTTGATAATAAAGTAACCGTAGGATATAAGTATATGTTAAAGCTTAACCATATGGTGGATGATAAAATTCATCAGCGATCGGTCGGCCCTTATTCGCTCATTACCCAGCAGCCTCTTGGCGGTAAGGCCCAGTTTGGCGGGCAGCGCTTTGGGGAAATGGAAGTTTGGGCTCTTTACGCGTACGGCGCGGCCCATACTTTGCAGGAAATATTAACCATTAAATCCGACGATGTTCCAGGCCGCTCCAAGGCTTATGAGTCAATTATCAAGGGGGATCCGATCAGGAAATTGAACGTTCCCGAGTCGTTTAACGTTTTGGTCCGGGAATTGAAAGGCTTGTGCCTGGATGTGGAATTGCTGGGTGGAGCGCCCAAGCTGATTGAGGGTAGCGAGAGCAAAGAAGAAAAAGAAGGGGAGAATGAAGATGAAAAAGAAGCGAATAAAGGCGATAAATAATTTTATTTTTTAAACAATTAATTAGTGATTAGTTGATTAGTGATTAGGATGTTATTGTTTTATTTCCTAATTAACCAATCAACTAATAACCAATCCAACTAATATATATGCTTAATCCAATAAAAACCACTGATTTTGATGCTATTAGGTTAAAACTGGCATCACCGGATGATATTTTATCCTGGTCTCACGGCCAGGTAACCAGGCCCGAGACTATTAATTATCGTACCCAGAAACCGGAAAAAGACGGCCTTTTTTGCGAAAAAATATTCGGCCCGTCCAAGGATTGGGAATGTTATTGCGGCAAGTATAAAAAAATTCGGTATAAAGGAATTATTTGTGATAAGTGCGGAGTGGAAGTAACCAGGAGCATTGTCCGGCGCGAACGCATGGGCCATATTGAATTAAAAACCCCGTGTACGCATATTTGGTTTCTTAGAGGCCTTTCTTCAAAAATCGGCTTAATATTGGATCTTTCCATGCAAGCCTTGGAAAAAGTGGTTTATTTTGCCAGTTTTATTATTACTTCCGTAAATGAAGATTTAAAGAATGCCACAGTTGATCAGATAAAGAATGAATTTAAACAAAAAAAGAAAGGAATTGAAAATGAATATACTCGCCAGGTAAATGAAATAAAAGGGCGCAAAGGAAAAATTATTGAGCAGGGCAAATCAAAAAGTGAAGCAGAAGATGAAATAAACACTGAAATTGATTCACTCTTAAAGGTTAAAGAAGAAAAACTAAAGAATTTGCAAAATGCTTTTGACCAGGCCCAAAAAGAGCTTAAAGAATTAAAACCACTTTTAATTATTTCGGAAAATTCTTACCAGAATTTAAGCCTTAAATATGGTCATATTTTTGAAGCAGGCATAGGGGCTGAATCAATCCGCAAGCTGCTGGAAAAAATTGACCTGGATAAAACAATCAGCCGGCTGGAAGATGAATTAACTGAAGCGATTGAGTCCAAGCGTGATAAATTAATCAGGCGTTTAAGAATATTTAAAAATTTAAGGGCGAATAATATTCGTCCGGAATGGATGATATTATCCATGGTGCCGATTATTCCTCCGGATCTGCGTCCAATGGTAGCGCTGGACGGCGGCCGTTTCGCGACATCCGACCTTAATGATCTTTATCGGCGGGTAATTAACCGCAATAATCGCTTAAAGCAGCTGATTGATTTAAACGCTCCTGAAGTAATATGCCGCAATGAAAAAAGAATGCTGCAAGAGGCGGTTGACGCTTTGATAGATAATTCCGCCCGCCACGGGAAAACAGTGATCGCTTCAACCGGTCAAAAGCGGATGTTAAAATCATTAGCTGACTCCCTTAAGGGCAAACAGGGCCGTTTTCGCCAAAATTTGCTTGGCAAGAGAATTGATTATTCCGGACGAAGCGTGATTGTGGTTAATCCACGATTGTCTTTGGGCCAGTGCGGGCTGCCCAAGGCAATGGCGGTTGAATTATTTAAGCCGTTTATAATAAGCAAGTTAATTAAAAAAGAAATAGTGCATAATGTACGCAGCGCTTCCCGGTTTATTGACTCCGGGGTTGAAGTAGTATGGGATATTTTGGAAGAAATTATTCAGGGGGCGTATGTGCTGTTAAATCGCGCGCCAACATTGCATCGTTTGGGCATTCAGGCTTTTCGGCCTATTTTGATAGAAGGCAAGGCGATTCAAATTCATCCTCTGGTGTGTACCGCCTTTAACGCCGATTTTGACGGGGATCAAATGGCCGTGCACGTGCCGTTAACCAAAGAGGCTCTGACCGAGGCAAGTGAAATCATGTTGTCATCCAATAATCTGTTAAAACCGGCTACCGGCGATCCGGTAGTGGCGCCGGGCCAGGATATTGTTTGGGGAGCTTTTTATATCACCAGTATTTGGGATGAGGAAAAGGATGATAAAAAAATTAAATATTTTTCCAGCGCCAGAGAAGCGAAAATAGCCTATGAAACGGAAAAAATAACCCTTCATAAGCCAATCAAAGTTATTTTGCCAAAAATAGGCTTAACCCGGACTTCAGCCGGCCGCTTGATATTTAATGATATTTTGCCGGAAAAATTGCGTTTTGTGAATGAGGTAGTGGACAAGGGTAAGTTGAAAAAGCTGGTTAAAGAGTGCTATCGTTATTACAGTAAAGCGGAAACAGTTAAATTTATTGACGATTTAAAAAATAAAAGTTTTATGTATATTACCAAGAGCGGACTTTCCTGGGGCATGGACGATTTGCCGTCATTTCC
>JAGLPO010000054.1 GCA_023137275.1 Candidatus Parcubacteria bacterium
AAGGGTCCGGTTTACTCCATGATTGAGTCCGGCGCCCGTGGAAGCTGGGCCCAGCTAACACAGATACTGGGAATGAAGGGGCTGGTTACTTCACCTTCTGGCGATATCATAGAGCTGCCGGTAAAAGGTAACTTTAAAGAAGGTTTTGGCGTTTTGGAATATTTTATTGCCACTCACGGGGTGCGCAAGGGTTTGTCAGATACCGCCCTTAGGACCGCTAACGCCGGATACTTAACCCGCCGCTTGGTGGATGTTTCTCAGGATGTGGTTATTATAGAAGATGATTGCGGCGATAAAGACGGATTTACTATGACCCGGAAAGAGAGCCTGGCCATTGGTTCGGATTTAATTTCCCGGATTGTCGGACGCTATGTTGCCGCGGATATAAAAAATACAAAAGGGAAGGTGGTTGCCAAGAGAGGGGATATAATAGATTATGACTTAGCGGATAAATTAAGTAAAGACGACATTAAAGAAGCGACAATCAGGTCAGTATTATCATGCAAGCTGCACCGCGGCATTTGCGCTAAATGTTATGGCTGGGACTTGGGGCACAATAAGAAAGTTGCGCCGGGTACGGCCGCCGGGATTATAGCCGCTCAGTCAATTGGCGAGCCGGGCACGCAGTTAACGATGAGAACCTTCCATACCGGCGGCATTGCCGGAGTAGATGATATTACCCAGGGTTTGCCGCGGGTAGAAGAAATTTTTGAAGCGCGGCCGCCAAAACGCAAGGCTTTTATAGCCGATGTAAGCGGAATTGTAAAAATTGAATCCGCTCAAAGAACTATTGAAGATGAAACCGGCAAGGTGGTGGTTACTAATCCGCAAGTTAAAATTATTAAGATCAAATATAAAGGCGAAGCAGCGCAAAAGTATTATTTTGCCGAGGTCTTAAAAGAGCTTACAAGCAAAGCCAGGAAAAAGTTTGCCTTAAAAGACGTTAAAGTATTAGCTAAAGACAAAGAAGAAATTAAAGCAGGCGGAGCGCTGTTTTCTGTCGGGCGCAAAAAAGTTAAGGCTGAATACGCGGGTATTGTGGAAATTAACAAAGGGTTTATAAAAGTAAAGGGCAGTTCCAATAAGGTAAAAGAGTTTATTGTTTCCAAGGGCATGAGCATTCTTTTTAATGACGGAGACAGTGTCCAGCAGGGCGACCAGTTAACCGATGGAAGTATGGATTTGCAGCAGCTATTTAAATTACGCGGCAAGCTGGATACCCAAAAATACATTATTAAAGAAATTCAGAGCGTATATTCGTCTCAAGGCCAGCCTCTTAATGACAAGCATATAGAGATTATCGCAAAACAGATGTTTTCCCGTTATTATATTACAGAGTCCGGAGGGACTGATCTATTGCCCGGCGATATAGTGGAAAGCGCGGTATTGGGCCGGGCAAATGAACAAGCCAAATTAGACAAGAAAGACCCGGCTAAAGGCGAGCGCCTGCTTCTCGGGATTACCAAGGCATCACTCACAACTGATAGTTTTTTGTCTTCAGCCTCGTTTCAGGAAACAGCCAGGGTATTAATTGAATCAGCGGTTAGCGGCAAGATTGATTATCTGGAGGGCTTAAAGGAAAATGTGATTATCGGCCGTTTGATTCCGGCCGGAACCGGCTTTAAAGGCAAGCATGTTAGGGCTGATTATTCCGAGAAAAAAAAGGCGGACAACTAAAATAGCAAAACTAAGCATATAAAAAAGTTAAGCTGGGTTTTAAAACCCAGCTTAACTTTTTTGTTCATACAAATATTTATAGCCCGTATTTTTTTATATTCTCGTTGGCAAGTTCCTGGATGATCTTTAGCTGGGTTTTTCCTTGCGGAGTTTTAAAAAGATGGGCAAAACGGCCCTGCATTTTTAAATATTCATCAACTTTGGGAGCCGGCTTGGGGACGGACAGTTTGTTGGTCAAATTTCCATTTTCATATTCAAGCACCGGATATAATCCGGTTTGAGCCGCCAGCCGTCCGGCTAAGAGAGCCTGGTCCGGTTTAATTCGCCAGCCCGGGATGCAGGGGGTCAGTATTTGAATATAGGCGGGCCCTTTAATGCTCGCTGCTTTAATTATTTTTTTCTTTATATCATTAATGTGGCCGGCCGTGGTTTGGGCCACGTATTTAAGCCCATGCGCCAGAGCAATAGCGATCATGTCTTTTTTATTCTGATGTGAGCCAATAGCGTCAATGGTCGGCCCGCTGCCGGACGGGGTGGTAGTGGTGCTGGAGCCCCAAGGGGTAGCGCCGCTGGCCTGCATGCCGGTGTTGGAATAGGCTTCATTGTCATAACAGACGTAAAGTATGTTTTCATTTCGCTCCCACATACCGCTTATCAGGCCAAGGCCAATATCAAAAGTACTGCCATCTCCCCCCTGGGCGAGAACTTTAACCTTTTTATCCTGCCCTTTTTGTTTTAAGGCCGCTTCTATTCCGGAGGCGATTCCGGCCGCGTTTTCAAACAAAGAATGTATCCAGGGCACGCCCCAGGCGCTCTGCGGGTACGGGGAAGTGGTGACTTCCAGACAGCCTGTCGCATTGGCGATTATCGTGTTAGGCCCCAGCGCTTCAATTACGGCCCGGGCGGCCATATTCTGGCCGCAGCCGGCGCAGGCGCGGTGGCCCGGAGCGAAAAGGTATTTTTTTGACTTAGTTGTTGTTTTTGTAGTTATGGATTTTGTAGGCATGTTTTTATTGGGATTAATTAACAGGTAAAACCTGTTTAACGTCTTTTATATTTTTTATTTTATTCAGTTGGCTGATGAATTTGGAAGCGTCCAGGATCTCAATAAGTATCGGCTTGGCGGCCGGGGAAAGATGAATAATAACATTACCCACTTCCCGGACATGGCTGATTTCGCCTTTGGCGATCTCCCAGCTTACTATATTGGCTTCCGCGTCGTAAATCATATTTCATATAACACATAGCACGCAACACATAACACAGTGCTCTGTATTTTAAACTTTTATTGGATAAAAAGTTACTACCCGAATAATATCTTCCTGCTTTTTATAAACTACTTTTATTTTTTCTTTGCTAACGGCCAAGTAATTGCCTTTTTTTCTGATTTTATCCGGTGTTTTGATAACTTCCTCAATTTGTTCGCGCGTAAAAAACACCTTGTATTTATTCAATATCTCAAATTTTTCTTCCGCGTATTTAGTAAAATGAATCATAATTGCTTATTAAGAAGTAGCGGCAACGCAATTAGTTGCATTTCCATCCATTTACAAAATCGCCTAAACAGTCACCCCCGCAACATTGGTAATTAGCATTAAAACCGCAGGTTCCGCCTGTTGTTATGCATGGTTGGCATTGAGAGTATTCGTCGCACCAGCCCTTTTTCCCCTTAATAGTGCAGGTCTCAAAATCAGCCCCAGAACATAATTTATCATTACCAATTGCTGCGCATTCATATTTTCCTCCTATGCTTACTCGAACGCATGCTTGGTTTTCAGTGCATTTATCTTGTATTGAATTACAAGAGTATTCAAGAGTATTTGTCACAGGATTTTTTTTGCTTGTTGGCGGATAACTGCCAGTATTTGAATCGCAGCAAGTTATGCTTGATCCTGTTTTTGTTACCACTAGCGGTTTTAATTCCACTAAAGCCGGATTAATCATGTATAATAAAGTGTAAGAGACAAGGGCAAGGACCAGGCCGGTCAGGGCTGAGCCGATATAGCCTTTGGCAGCATCCACTTTGCTGTTGTTGCCGCCGGCCATGGCCCAAAGAAGGCCGCCGTAGATTATTACAACAGTGGAAAATATTCCCACTATCCCGATCGCGTAAGTGTAAATCGCCTTAATGTATTTTCCAAGAGTACTGGGAGTGATTACCATCCAATCGCTTGAGTCTTTAGATTCACTATGCTTAAATTCCGAGTTGGGTATAGAAATTTGCGGGTTAAACGGTATTCCTTCAGCATATGCAATATTGCTTATTATAAAAAGAAAAACAAACGCGCATAATAGAATAAGTATATATTTTTTCATAAAGTTTTTGAATTTAACCGACAAACATCATTTTATCGCCTTTTTTCTCAACCTCTTTCGCAATGTGGGTAATCAGCTTTTTTGTAATGTCGCGTCCGCCCAGACCGACCGTAAAGCCCTGGACCTTGGTTTTAGCCTTGTTCTTAAGAGCCGCTTTTATATCAAGCGTTAGCGGGCCGTCAGTTGCGCCCAGAGACACGGCTTTTTCCAAAACCGCTATTTGTTTGGCGCTTATTACCATTTTTAAAATATCATTAGCCGGAAAAGGACGAAAAGTTTTGATTTTTAATACACCTATTGAGCCGGCCATTTTACCTTTGTTTATTTCATCAACCGTGTCTTTGATGGTTCCTACCAGAGAACCCATGGCGATCAGCACGGTTTTGGGATGCGCAGCGCCGTAATATTCAATCAGTCCGTTATTGATATGCGCGTTTTTTTCAGTTTTTTTAATAATGCCTGGTATGGTTTCTTTTAATTTTTCATATTCATCCAGGATCAAGCTTTGAGAATTTCTCAGGTCATTATGCAGTTCTTCGCGGATTTCCTGGTAATAGGCCGGCGGAGCAAAAGCGCCAAAGCTTACCGGATTAGCCGGATCCAGATATCGCCCCTTTTTGG
This sequence comes from Candidatus Parcubacteria bacterium, assembly GCA_023137275.1. Lineage (GTDB taxonomy): Bacteria > Patescibacteriota > Patescibacteriia > Patescibacteriales > UBA12075 > JAGLNE01. The sequence goes on from JAGLPO010000054.1 coordinate 4,615, forward strand.
GCTTAAAAGCTGACAGGAACTTTTTCACTTCAGCCGCGCTGGGAACACTCACGTCTTCGTAAGTGTGAGTCAGGACAAAGCCGTCAATACAAACCATTGCCGGCAAGTTTGCTTTTTCCGCCACCTTGTAGGCAAGGAGGTGCTGTTCAATTGCTTCTTGATGATTCTCGGCATAGAGTTGGATCCAGCCGGCATCGCGCACAGTCATCGTATCCTGATGGTCATTCCAAATGGTGATTGGCGCGGAAACGCCCCGGTTAGCCACGGTCATTACGACCGGCAAACGCATGCCGGCGATATTAAAAACAACCTCGGTCATTAAAAGCAGCCCCTGCGAACTGGTAGCGGTATAGACCCGGACCCCGGTGGCGCTGGCGCCGGCCACGATTGAGGCGGCCGC
>JAGLPO010000055.1 GCA_023137275.1 Candidatus Parcubacteria bacterium
ATTAATTATAACTTTGCTTACGCGATAAACGCGTAACATGAGTTATTTAAAATATTAAAAAGTTTATTTGTTACTTAAATTAATCAATCTATTTATCATTTTAGATAACAGAAAGCAGAAAATAGATAACAGGATATAATATTAGTTATTTTCTAAATTTGCTAATAGTTCGTTGATGAACATGAGGAATTTGTCTCTGGGGATATCACCGGATACACGATAGTTATTAATAAACCAGGTAGGCGTGCCGGTAATGCCCAGCTGTTGTCCGTCGGAAAAATCTTTCTCAATAACAGATAAATATTTTTCCTGATTTAAGCAGTCGGCAATTTTTTTTCCGTCAGCGCCGATTTGTCGCGCCAGCTCAATCACTTTTGTCTCGCTGTCTACGCCCTGGTTTAGAAAAAGCGCGTCATGCATGGCCCAGAATTTGTCTTGCTCGCCGGCGCAGTGAGCGGCTTGGGCGAGCATTAAGGAGTGTTCGGCAACAACCGGATAATATCTATGAACATATTTAATTTTATCCTGATACTTAACGCTAATTTCCCGGATAGTAGAAAAAGAATTATAACAATACTGGCAGGCAAAATCACTAAATTCAACGATCGTGATAAGCGGATTGGTTGTACCCAGCGAGTAATTAGCTGGATTCCCATTAATCAAGCCAATGTCAGCCTGGCTTATTTCCGGGGCAAATTCTTTTTCATTCATGACCGAGATCAGTTTAAATGATGTCCAGGCGATTGCTATGCCTAATAATATTATAAGAATTATAGTACTTATAATTAATATTCCCCACCATTTTTTATACCAGGACTTATGGCTGCTTTCTATATTCTCCATTGAGTATTTCAGTGAATTTAACTATAATAAAATTATAGTCTTTATTTTTTTATTATAACATTTTTTTATGATTAAACCAAACTATTTAAACGAAGAAAAGCAGGTTGAAGATAAATATAAAAAAATTGACAAGAAACAAAAGAAAAAAATGAAAGTAAGCGGTCAAAGCGTTAAGAAATTGCAGAAAATAATAAGAAATAGACAGCAGACGACAGACGACAGAAAAGAGACAGCAGACGATAGACAACAGCAATTAACAAGCTAATAAATATATGTTGAAAAAAATAATAGTTTTATCTTTTTGTTTGTTTTTATTTTCCGCAACACTTGTTAATGCAAAGGAGCAGATTGATGATTTTACAGTGGAAATAAAAATTAATCAGGATTCATCTATTAATGTAACTGAGAAAATTACTTATAATTTCGGTCAGGCTGAAAAGCGCGGTATTTATCGGGATATTCCCTGTAAATATAAGGCCAGAGGCGGCACTTTCAAATTAAGATTCAGCGACATAGAGGTAACATACAATAATGGTGAGCCGGTCAATTTTAGCGTGAGCAAACAAGACAATAATAAGCGAATTAAGATTGAAAACGCGGATAAGTATGTGAGCGGACAACAGCAATACATAATTAAATATACGGTTAACCGGGCAATAAATTATTTTGACAAGTATGATGAGCTGTATTGGAATGTTATCGGAAACGAATGGAACGCGGATATCAAACAGACACGCGCTAATTTGATTTTACCGCAAAGTATTTTGGAAAGTGATTTGCGTACTGAGTGTTTTGTCGGTCAAAGCAACAGCCAGGATGAGTGCCTGTCTATCCGCTATGATTATGCCGCAGAGGGCCAGGTTAAAGGAATTACTTTTATAAATGATTTACTCTCCGGCCGCGAGGGCATGATAATTATAGTCGGCGTACCCAAGGGCATTACCCTGGAGCCGACAATATTTCAAAATTTATTATACATTATTAAAGATAATTGGATCGTCGTATTGTTGATATTTGTATGTTTATTCCTATTGCTTTTTAGGCGATTTTAGGCTAAAATAATTATATTATATAAGAAAAATTTTTATTTATGGAAATATTTATTATTTTAATTTTAGTTGGTTTTTCAGCGCTTTTTTCCGGGATGACACTCGGGTTTTTTAGTCTGAACAAGGATGATTTAAGGAGGAAAACGGAGATTGGCGATAAAAACGCGATAAAAATTTATCCAGTCAGAAAAAACGGAAATTTACTGCTCTGCACGCTGTTAATCGGCAATGTGGCGATAAATTCCACTCTGGCTATTTATCTGGGCTCAATCGCTTCCGGTTTCATGGCCGGCCTTGTTGCCACGGCTTTGATCGTAGTTTTTGGCGAGATCATCCCCCAAGCGGCTTTTTCCCGCTATGCCTTAATTCTGGGGGCGCGTTTTGCCTGGCTGGTAAAAATTTTTATAATAATTTTGTTTCCGATTTGCTGGCCATTGGCCTGGTTGTTGAATAAATCATTAGGGGAAGAAATCCCCACGGTTTATTCCAAGCATGAATTAATGAAGATCGTTGAAGGCCATGAAAACATGAAAGAAAGCGAGATTGATGAGGATGAAGAAAAGATCATTAAAGGCGCTTTGTCATACTCGGAAAAAAAAGTGCGCGAGATTATGACTCCGCGAGTTGAGGTTTTTTCTTTGCCAACAAAGCAGCTATTGGACAAGGAAATGCTGAAAAATATTTATAAAGCCGGCCATTCCCGCATTCCGGTTTATCAGGATGACAGGGATAACATCATAGGCGTTCTCTATGGCAAAGACTTGATCGCTAACGATATTAACGGCAAAACCGTTGGTGATTTGGCTCGTAGAGACGTAATATTTGTGGATTGTGACAAACCGTTAGACCAGCTTCTTAACGCGTTTAAAAAGACCCGCCATCATTTATTTGTGGTGTTAAACGAGTATGGCGGCATGTCCGGAATTGTGACAATTGAAGATGTATTGGAAGAAATTATCGGCGAGGAAATTATAGATGAATTTGATAAATGCGAAAATCCGCAGGAAGAGGCTAAAAGAAAAATGAAAGAGAGAAAAATAAATAAAATTTAGTGTCGCGTATGAAATATAATCACAATCAAATAGAAAAAAAATGGCAGAATAAATGGCAGGAGTCTGAAATATACAAAGCTGACGATGATTCTAAAAAAGAAAAGCGTTATATTTTAGATATGTTTCCCTATCCATCCGGCGCCGGTTTGCATGTCGGGCATGTAGAGTCATATACTGCTACGGATATTTATAGCCGTTATTTAAGAATGAAAGGCTTTAATGTTTTACATCCCCAGGGCTGGGACGCTTTTGGTTTGCCGGCCGAAAATTACGCGATTAAAACAGGTGTCCATCCGGGCAAAACCACTCAAAAAGCAATTAAGACTTTTAAAAAGCAAATGAGTTCTTTGGGATTGTCGTATGATTGGTCGCGCGAAATTAATTCATCAAAACCCGAATACTATAAATGGACTCAGTGGTTTTTTCTTTTGTTATATAATAATGGCCTGGCCTACAGAAAAAAAGCAAAAGTTAATTGGTGTAATTCATGCCAGACAGTGCTTGCCAACGAACAGGCAGAGGGAGGTAATTGCGAGCGTTGCGGCAGTCTGGTAATTCAAAAAGACCTGGAGCAATGGTTTTTTAAGATTACGGATTTTATTGAAGATCAGGAATATAAAGGAAAGGAAATAAAAGGCCTTCTTTCCCGCTTGGATACAATTGACTGGCCAGAATCAACCAAGTCAGCGCAAAAGAATTGGATTGGTAAGTCAGTTGGAGCAGAAGTAGACTTCATCATTTATGATGAAAAGGTGACAGTATTTACAACCCGGCCGGACACTTTATTCGGCGCCACTTATTTTGTTTTATCACCCGAACATCCAATAGTGCAAGATCAAAAATCAAAATGCGAAAATCAAAAAGAGATAGATGATTATATAGAGAAATCAAAGAAAAAAACCGAGTTTGAGAGGACTGATTTAACCAAAGAAAAAACCGGAGTAAAACTAAAAGGCATTAAAGCTATCAATCCGGTTAATAATGAAAAAATTCCAATATTTATAGCTGACTATGTTATGATGGGCTATGGCACAGGCGCGATAATGGCGGTTCCGGCTCATGACGAACGGGATTATGAGTTTGCCAAGAAATATAATTTGCCAGTTAAAGAAGTGGTTGAGCCTTTTTTAATTGATCAGGAATATAAAATTCGTTTGGATAAAAAAACCGAAAAGCGGGAAGTGGTGGCTATAGTTGTCAGAGATCCTGAAAATGACAATTACTTATGCTTAAAATGGAAAACTGCCAACTGGAAATCTTTTCCAACCGGCGGAATTGATAATGATTCAAAAGTTGAGGCCGCTATAAGGGAAATTAAGGAAGAAACCGGCTATGTAAATCTAAAATTTATAAAAGAAATCAGTAAGCCAATATACGCCACTTTTTTTCGTCCGCATAAAGATTCAAACGTGATCGCGCACTTTCATTATTTGTTATTTGATTTAGAAGATAAGAAAAAAGTAAAAGTAAAACAAAAAGAAAAAGATTTGCATGAAGTTGTATGGGTGCCAAAAGATGAAGTGGATTCATTTATTAACGTGGGTAATCAGAATTTAGCCTGGAAAAGATATATAAAAGGAAGGGTTGCTTACGCGGAAGAAGGAATGGCAGTGAATTCCGATTTTCTTAGTGGTTTAAAAACAAAAGAGGCTAAAGAAAAAATGATTGAGTGGTTGGAAGAAAAGAAGTTAGGTAGAAAAGCTATAAATTATAAAATGCGGGACTGGCTGGTAAGTCGGCAGCGCTACTGGGGCGCGCCTATCCCGATTATTTATTGCGATGTTTGCGGAGAAGTGCCGGTGTTGGAAAGTGATTTACCGGTTGAACTTCCTGTTGACGTGGACTTTAAGCCAACCGGAGAGTCGCCATTAAATTATTCAAAAACTTTTCATAAAGTTAAATGTCCCAAGTGCGGGAAAGATGCCAGGCGGGAAAGCGATACTATGGATACTTTTGTCTGTTCAAGCTGGTATTATTTCAGGTTTGCTGATCCGTGTAATAAAAAAGAATTTGCTGACAAAAAGCTGATAAAAAAATGGCTGCCGATTGATACTTACGTGGGCGGCGCCGAGCATACAGTACTTCATCTGCTTTATTCCCGGTTTTTTACAAAAGCGCTTCAAAAATTCGGTTATATTGATTTTAATGAGCCTTTTACCAAGCTCCGACATCAGGGTATTATTTTGGCTGAGGACGGAACCAAGATGAGCAAATCAAAAGGCAATGTTGTTAATCCTGATGATATAGTTAAGGAATACGGCGCTGACGCGCTTCGGATGTATGAAATGTTTATGGGCCCCATAGAAGACATGAAGCCATGGAATGCAAAGGGGATTGTTGGGATAAAAAGGTTTCTGGATAGGATTTTTGATTTTTTATATGAAGATATAACAGGAATGTTTGTGGACGATGAAGAGCGTAAAACATGGTTAGCCGGAAAAGAGAGCATAGATTCGCCTAATGAAATAAAAATTATAATAAATAAAACAATTAAGAAAGTAACTGAGGATATTAATAATTTTAAATTTAATACCGCGATAAGTCAGATGATGATATTGTTAAATTATTTTTATACATTTAAAAATGATGAAGATATCTTTCCAGAAGGAGGGAAATTTATTAGTCGCAATGATTTTAAAAAGTTTTTGATTATTTTATCTCCCTTTGCTCCGCATATCACAGAAGAGTTATGGGAGAAGCTGGGACATAAAGAAAGTATTTTTAAGGAAAAATGGCCTGAATATGATCCTGAGTTGGTTAAAGACGAGAAAATTCAGCTTGTTATTCAGGTTAACGGCAAGCTGCGGGACACGGTTGAAGTTAGCGTGGATATTAGCGAGATTGAGGCAAAAAAAATTGCCCAGGATTTAGAAAAAATAAAAAAGTGGATAGATGGTAAGGAAATAGTAAAAATAATTTTTGTAAAAGGGAAATTAATAAATATTGTAATCAAATAACCAATGTGGCACTATTTTAATGGAAAATTATCAAGCGGCTTTGTCGCTCTTTTTTCCGGCCGGATGATGCAGTTTGCCGGTTCCGGCATGCTTGGTTTATTTTTGCCCGTGTATCTTTATATGCATTTGGGCTACAAAATATCTTATGTATTGCTTTGGTATTTAGCCGGTTATCTGGGTTATCTTTTTATTTTGCCGATTGGAGCGCGGCTATTAAACAAAATCGGGCTCAGGCGCTCGCTTCGTATCAGTATAATATTTGACGCGCTGTATTTATCAAGCGTGTTTTTGGTTGCCAAAGAGCCGGTGGTCTTTGGCATATTGGCAATAATACTTCTTGTTTTGGCGCGAATGACATTCTGGCTGCCTTTTCACGTGGATTTTGCTAAATTTACGGATCGCGGAAACCGGGGCAAGGAAGTTAGCATTATTTGGGCAATGAAATCTTTTTTGGGAATATTAATGCCGATCGCGGCCGGTTTTTTAATTGAATATTTTAGTTTCGCGATTGTATTTGTTATTGGCATTACGCTTTATCTGGCGGCAATCATACCTTTTATGTCTTTGCCGCGGACCAAAGAAAGGTTTGTTTGGGGATACTGGGAAACAATTAAAAAGTTTTTCAAAAAGAAAAACCGCCCTTTGGTTTTGGCAAATATCGCCAATGGCGCCGAGAACACGGTTGCCTTGGTTATTTGGCCGATATTTATTTGGCAGCTTCTTAAAGGTAATTTTGTGGCCATGGGGCTTTTATCGTCTTTGATCGTGTTTGTAGGTGTGATATTACAGTTCATCGCCGGCAAGTACACGGATATTTTTAATAAGCGCAAACTGCTTCATTGGGGAAGTATATTTTATGCCTTGGGCTGGCTGGCAAAGGTTTTTGTTTTAACCGGATTCCATATTTTTATCGCCGGCGCTTATCATAGGTTTGCCGCTATTTTCAAGGACACCCCGTTTGACACCCTTAATTATGAATTCTTGGCTGACAAGGGACATTACGTGGATGAATACACGGTTTTAAAAGAGATTGCCGTGCAGGTGGGTAAGGTGTTGATACTTATTTTTGCCATTATAATCGTTTTGAATTTTGGTCTAAACTGGACTTTTGCCCTGGCGGCACTGGCAACTTTATTTGTGAATTTATTATGATGGTTAATTGATTATTGATTAATAATAAAAACCGGCAATCTAGCCGGTTTTTTATGTGAACGTTCAATGAACGTTCACGATGAAATTTAATTGCTGCTATAGACTGCGCAGACGCCAGATTCCATCTTCTCCTTTTTCGACATAAAAATTTATTGGCACTTTGTAGCCGCCCATGGAAAAATATACTTCTGTTGAGTATGTTTTTTTATTGTCTGTTGATTCAGTAAGCCTGGCGCCTGATAAAATATTTCCCAAAGTTAAGCGGCTTTCGTCATTTAAAAAATCCAGTGTATATTCAATCGCTTTTTTCATTTCCGGAATAAAATACTCTGTTGCCGCCTCAGGGTTGTTTGCCCTGATTGCGTTAGCCGCGCTTGACATAACATCGTTGGCATTATTGTTTTCAATTTTTGGAGGATTTTCAGGCTTATCAATTTTAATTATTCCGATATTTATTTTGTTTATATTATCATTACTGATCCCAAGTCCGAATTTTTGCATTATTTTAAAAGCATCAGCCGGCCGGCCAAGATAATATCGTTTTTTACTTGTTGGATCAATGTACCAGGCCTCTCCATAATTCTCAACCTGGAGAAGTATTTTTCCTTTATTGCTATCAACAAAATCGTCATCAATTGTTAATTCCAGTTTGCTAAGCGGATCAAAATTATTTATTACCTCATCATAGTCACTATAACCGTCATTATCAGTATCAATATTATTTATATCCGTACCCAATGCTGTTTCCAATCGGTTTTTTAATCCGTCATTGTCATCATCATTATCGTCATATTTTATTATACCGACGGGGATCTTATTCAAATTATTATTTGTCACTCCCAAGCCAAGACTTTGCATAACACGGAAAGCGTCAGTTGGCCGATTTAGAAAATAACGTTCTTTAGTTTCCGAGTTTATATACCAGGCTTCGCCGTTTTTTTCCACTTGCAATAATATTCTTCCGCTTAGTTTTAGGCCAAGACTATTTTCCGCAAATGCAAAATTGCCGCAAATAGCGGCTGTAAATAAAATTATAATTGTTACGATTATTTTTTTTGTCATATAATAATTATAAATTATTTTAACATATTTGTAAAAGTTTGGTATAATAGAGGTATAAAATAATTTTAAAATATGTTTAATAAAAAAAGGATTATTTGGTTTTTTGTTATTTTTTTTGTGTTAGGCTTTGTTGGCTATTTTGGCGTGGGGGTTTTTGATTATTTGGAGATTGTTAAAATAGAAAAGGCGATAGCAGGCGGGGGATGCCCTGGCATGGATGGCGGAAGAATTAGTTTAGTAAGAGAACCCTGCATACTTGATACGCCAGCCTCAAACCCTACTACATGCGGAATTTCATGTCCAATGGCAACAACTGCATGGGGACCCGCATGTGTTAATTATATTGAAGTTAACACCACTGGGCAGTTGGGAACAATTTTTTTGACTCCTCCAATTGGGTTTGTTTATAGTGGAGGCGGAACTCACCCAACGGCTGGTATGGATTTTTTATATTGCGGTGCTTCAAATGCTATTCCATGGGTGATTGGAATTCCAGGCGTAGCAGCATCTAGGACTAAAAAATTAGTTGATACTTTTAAGTTCATAGTCGCAGGTTTTAAAGATTAATTGAATAATGGATTTACTGCAAAAAACAAAACAAATTTGCAAAGATAATAACATAAAACCTGCCCGCAGCCGCGGGCAGAATTTTTTAATAAGCGAAAAGGTGTATGATAAGATAATTAAAGCAGCTGATTTAGATAAGGATGACGTAGTTTTGGAAGTCGGGCCCGGGCTTGGATTTTTAACTGAAAAATTAGCCAACAAAGCAAAAAAAGTAATCGCAGTGGAGCTTGATGATAAGCTGGCGGATGTCGTAGAAAAAAGGATGAAAGAGCAGGGGATGGGGAATGTTAAGATTGTTAATGAGAATATTTTATCCCTCACCCCCTGGCCCCCTCTCCTAATTAGGAGAGGGGGAAGCGAGCGAAGCGAGCGGGGGAGAGGATTTAAAATAGTTGCAAATTTACCATATAATATTACTTCAATTTTTTTACGGAAATTTTTAAGCGCAAAGGAAAAGCCTTTATCACTTATCTTAATGCTGCAAAAAGAAGTAGCTGAGAGGATCGTGGCTAAGCCGGGCAAACCCCGGCAATCAGATAAAAAAGATAAAGGCAGCCGGGGTAAAATGAGTTTGCTTGCTGTTAGCGTACAGTTTTACGCTGATGCCAAAATAATTGATTATGTTAACAAAGAGAATTTTTGGCCACAGCCAAAAGTGGATTCAGCGATTATAAATATAAACACGAAAAAAACGAAAGAAAACGAAATTAACGAAAAAGCATTTTTCCGATTGGTAAAATATGGGTTTAGCGCTAAACGGAAAATGCTTAAGAATAATTTAGCGGCCGGGTATCAAATTAAGCCAAGTAAAGCCAATGAATTATTGAAAATAGCTGGTTTTAGGGAAAATATCAGGGCGCAGGAATTAAGCGTGGAAAATTGGCTAAAATTGTTTGGCAAAATAGAGGAAAATATGTTATAATTTAATTATAAAATTGTGTATAAAAAAGCCATATTGCTTTTTATTTTTATGTTATTTCCCCATGCTGCAAGATAATAATCAAGAGGAAGAACAAAATAATATAGAGAATAATGAGTCGGTCAGGGCTCATTATTCCGGTTTGCCCAAAAGCCAAAAGATCGCGGTCGCGGTTTTGGCTTTTTTTGCTGTTTTTGTGGTTATTATTTGGTCAATGCAGATCAGGGATAATATTTTTTCACCCTTTGACCGCGATAAAAATATTTCCAACCAACCATTATCAGGCGTATGTACAGGCCCGGAATGCGCGTCCAATCAAAATATGGATAGTGATCTAATGAACCAGGACACGGACAATGACGGCCTTACGGATTGGGAAGAGCTTACAATATACAAAACTTCGCCATACTTGGAAGACAGCGACAGTGATGGCATAAATGACAAGGACGAAATAGATTTGGAAAAAAATCCGCTTTGTAAAGAAGGGGATATTTGCGATGTTGTTTCTAATGCCTCTACTGGCGAGGTCAGTGAAGAGCCGGTCAATGCGCCAGACGCGCCGGTTGTTTCCGTGCCTGACGCGAGTAAAGTTCCTTTGAGCGAATCAGAAGAAGAGGCTTTGCTTATGGGGATTTTACAAGGCCAGGGAGACGCGGCCACGCTTAGGAATCTGCTGATCCAGGCCGGAATGGATGAACGGCTTTTAAATCAATTAAGCGATGAAGATTTATTAAATAGCTATCAGGAAGTGTTAGGGCAGTAGGTAGATAACAGACGACAGACCGCAGACGACAGACAGCAGACCGCAGTAAGAAACATGTAATAACGTTTTATACGTTTTTGTAGGTATTCGCATTCTGTCGTCTGCTGTCTGCGGTCTAATCATTCCAAATATATAAATCATAATATAAATACATGAAAAAGCTACCTCAATTTCAAATTAAGCCAAAAGTCGCAAAAATTTTAAATAATTGCAAGAAAATTGTTTTTAATAAATATATTGGATTAACTATCCTGTTTTTTCTTTTTTCTTTTTCTGTAGCTAATTCAGTCTCTGCTCAGTTTGTTAGTGTTTTTGATTCTATTGGAAATCAAGCTAGATTGCAAATTGAAGCAGCCAGAAAAGCAGCTGAAGCAGCCAAAGACGCGAAACAGTCTCTTGGCTCTAAGCTGTTTCATAGCACTTTAGGAACGGCTTTAAATACGATTGCTTATGACACAGCCACCTGGCTGGGATCGGGCGGCGAGGGGCAAAAACCGCTTTTTGTAACCGAAGGCTGGGGTGAATATTTTGGCAATGTGGCTGACAACGCGGCCGGGAGTTTTATTGAAACTTTGGGACAGGAAAACGGTTACGCATTGTTTAATCTTTGCGAACCGGATTTAGCAGTTAAAATGAAGATCGGCATGGGCCTGGTGCGGCAGCAGCGCCCGGCAGCGCCGGCCTGTACTTTTACGGAAATGAAAAAAAATTGGGAAGAGGAGCTTGATGATCCGAATTTTTTAATCCGAGCTCAGGATATGTTTGATCCCACGTCACATGATATAGGAATAGCTTTAACTCTCCACACCAAGGTGATAGAAGATGCCGCTTTTCAAGAAGGAGTAAAGAGATCCGAGCTGGAATCAAAAGAGGGCTGGCTGGATGTCCGAAACGCGGCCGACTACTTGAGAGGAATGACAGGCTTGGGAAAAGTTAAAGCCGAGAAAATAACAGATCCTTTTGATAAGGCCTTTAAATGGACCGGAGATGTAGTGGTTGACGCGGCTAATATATTTTTAAACCAACTGGCCATTACCGCTATTAATACTTTAATGAAGAATTTAGCCGGTGATGATCCAATTTCCGAACCTTATCCTGGCGACTGGGGCGGTTTTATGGATTATGAGGCCGGCCCCAGACGTAGCGGCATAGCCGGCGCCAAAGAGCGTTTTCGCGAGCTTATTGAGCCAAGCTTTAATACCCGCGGGGACTATAATATTTTAACCGAGCTGTCAATTTGCCCAAATCCTAACAAGGCCGGGCCCACCAATTGCGTTTTAAGCGATCGTTTTCGGCAGGCCATTGAAACCAAAATTACTCTGGGGCAGGCCATAGATGACGGCTATTTGAATCTAAACGGCGTTTTTGGTTTTACTTCCGGCGGCATGGAGCCGCCGTACAATGAAGGTTATCCGTACCGGTCAATGGTTATTTTGCGCAAGTTCCGCATTCTGCCGGTAGGCTGGGAAATAGCGGCCCAGTTTATAAAAGATAACCCGAGCCAGACGGACGGGGTTAAAAATTTGGGCGATATGGTGGCTTGTTTTAGCGCGGATGACGATTACGAAGGCTATTTTAAAGGCTGGTGCGAAGGATTGGTTGATCCGGGCTGGGTACTTAAAGCGCCGCAAAATTATTGCAAACGCGAAGGCCCGGGTCCGGAAATAATGAGCGAAACCGTTTCCGGCGAAGAAGAAAATTCCCGCTTGGCAATCAGCAGAAATGATACTTATTGCGCTGATGAGCAGGCCTGCATCAAGGAAGACCAGGACGGGGACTGTGAATTATTCGGCTATTGCACCGAAGAGCGCCGGACCTGGGATTTTGGCCAGAGCGGATGCGAACCGCTTTATAACACCTGCCAGACATTCCGTTCGCGAGAAGGCGACACCGCGTCTTATCTGGAAAACACGCTTGATTATGGCGTTTGCTCACTTGATAATGTCGGCTGTAAGGCTTATTGCGAAGATTATGATTATATTAGCGATACTTTTACCTGCGGCGTAACAACCGACAATGTACTGTTTGCTGACATTGATATTGAAACTTGTGGCAGCGAGGCTGAGGGCTGCCATGAGTTTATCCGCACCAAAGCCGGAACCAACGCCAACTTGCTTATAAATTCCAGTTTTGAAAATATTGCCCTGACTGACATTATAGACGACGCTATTCCTGATACTTTTGACTCCTGGGCAAGCGTTGGCCTGGCTCTTTCCGGAAGCTATCACGGCTCAATCGGTCTTGGGCTTGGAGCCGGCGGCCTTAGCGCTACTATCCAGGTTGGGGCCAGCGGTTTTTCTCTGGCCGGACAGATCATGACCTTGTCGCTCTATGCCAAAGATTGCCAAGTTGGAGACAGATTGGAGCTGGATACTTCTTCCACTACCTTGTCAGCGGCCAATGATTGGCAGTATTACAGTGTCACTCATATTTATCCCCCAACTACTGTCGGCAACAGCGTTAATATTAATGTTATAACCAATTCCTGCGTTATAGACGCGATCAAGCTGGAATTTGGAAATATTGGTTCAGCTTACGGCGATTACCGTCAGGCCGGCTTAATTAACCAAAAATTTGCCCCGGATTATTTAGGTTGCTCCAGTGCCAGTCCGGGCGCTGAATGCGGTGAATTCGCGCGCGAGTGCGGCGCCAGCGAAGTGGGCTGTGAACTGTACTCTTCAGCTTCGGACGGGCTGACAGTGCCGGCGCAGGTAACTATTGAAGATTATTGTCCGGCCGTTTGCGTCGGTTATGATGAATATCTGCAGGCTGATACTTATTTTGACTCAATAGCGACAGCCCAGTTTATTCCGGATAACGCCAGAAATTGTTCGGCACAGTCCGTGGGCTGTGATGAGTTTACCAACCTTGACCGTGTCGGAGAAGGCGCGGAAGCGCGGGAATACTATTCATATCTTAAACAATGCGTGGATCCGGGAGACACCTGGCCGGCGGCTTCCTGTCAGGGGTACTATACCTGGGAAGGCAGCGCGGACACCGGCTACCAGCTTCGCGTTTTTATGCTTGCCTCAGATGGAGGCGGCGCTCCGTACCTTACTAACAGTTCCGGCATATACGACGGATTAACCTGCGACGAATCCACATATAACCTGGAGATCAACCCGATGTGTAGGGAGTTTTTTACTAATACCGGCGCTCGTTATTACCGCTTTTATCCTTATACGGTTACCTGCAGCGATGACTGCCATCCGTACAGGCGCACTGAACAAAATATAATGGCTGACATAGGCGCGGCTGTTAGCGCCTGCCAGGCTGAATGTGGCGTTAACGCCAACTGCCTTAGCCTTTGCAATAATAATTCCTGCGTTGCCAGCGCTTCGGACAATGACCGAACCTGCGAGTTTGCCAGCGGGGAAGCTGTATTTTGTAAAAATGGCGGTTTTTGGCGCTCTGATCATCGGGCCTGCATTTATATGGCGATCCCGGATGAAGGGGTTAGATGCAGCGCCGGCCAGGCCGGCTGCCGTGAGTACTCCGGGAATATGGGAAATAATATGCGTGAAATATTCAGGGATAATTTTGAAGGATCAATCCAAAACTGGTCAGGGGTTGGCGCGACCGGTATTGGCCTTAGCAACAACGCCTTAATGGTCGGCGGCGAGTCGCTCGCGGTTAGCAACGGCAGCGGGCAAATATCAAAAATACTGGGAACCGCGGTTAGGCAGAACAAGACTTATGTTCTTCAATTTTTGGCTCAGGCAGCCAACGCTCCGGTTAATCTCACGGCTGATATAGGCGGCATTGATTTTGTCGGTTCAGCCGGTTTGGACGTGGGCTTATGGAATATTTATGAGCTTAATATATCCGGCCTTGACATTGTTGTTGATGACGCTACTGCCCTGCAAATAAGCGGTAATGGCGATTTCTTCATTGATAACATCAGGCTTATTGAGATAATTGACCGCTATTTTGTTATTAAAGATTCCTGGAATACTCCGGAAGTCTGCTATGAGGACATCATGGGCAATTATCGCGGCCCGGTATTTAATCTGGGCTGTGATATTTATACCGACAGGGACAGTAATATCCATTATTTGCATGGCTTTACCAGGCTCTGTGATGAGTCAGCGGTCGGCTGCGAATTGATGATAGATACTTATAATTATACTGATTATACCGGAGATGCCTGGAATGATAACAATGACGGCAGCTGCGCCGGCGACGGGCGGGATTGCGTTGTTGTGCCGGACGACGAGTATAAATTTGTGGTTTATGATCCGGATAAATTATGTAATTCCAATGATCAAGGCTGTGAGCTTTTTGGCAACGCTAAGCAATACGGCGATTATATCTCGCACAGCGCTATTTATTTAAAGAATGACCCGGATGACTATAATACTATTCTTTGTGAGGAGGAAGCCGAGGGCTGTGAATCCTGGACAGCTCCGGATTATATTGCCTACTTTAAGGATCCAAACGATATGAGCTGTGAATGGAGAGAACCCCAGGCTACCAGCTCTGTCAGCTGGTCATGGTTCAAGCTGCCGGTTAAGCGCTGCGACGATGACAGCGATGGCAAGATAGGCGTCAGCCCAGGGCCTTTACCCTCGCGTTATCCGCTGGAGCCAACGGTCTGCCAAACTGATAATGACTGCGGCGCGGGCGTAAGCTGCATTAAAGACAATAATGATTACCTTTGCGTGGTGGATCAAATCAAGACCATCGGCTATGGCGGACAGGGAAACCGCGTGGGCCAGCCGACCATGGATATTGACGCGTATAACTGGGCCGGTCTTTGCCCGTCGTCGCAAGCCGGCTGCAGCGAATATATTGATCCAATTTCCAGTTTTGGGGTTAACGCGGTTTTTAACGCCGATTTCGCGCAGGATGTTGATATAAACGGCGTTCCGGACGGCTGGAGCTCTGGTGGCGCGCAGGATGTGAATGTAGAGCCGTTTACCTTATACCGTCTGGCCGGTGAAAATAATTCCGGCGCGCTTGCGCTTGCCTGCGATAACCCTATTTTTATTCTTAACGAGTTTAATATATTAGCCGCTATAGGCACCAGTTATACGCTTAATTTATCAGGCGTTGGAGCTGTTAGCCGCCTTGTTTATACCGCTAATAATACTGCCTGCGAGATTACCGTGTCCAGTATGGCTGGCAAAATAAGCCTTAAAGAAGCGGTTATTGATTATCAGATCAGGCAGAAAGTGGACAGGAAAGGCTGCAATGGCATAGTTGATTTTGAACAGGGCTGTATCTTATTTAACGAACGGACGCGTAATGGCGCGATATTATCCGGCTTTGTCTGGGACGCTGACTTGACTATTGACGATGCTGACGGCGTTTCACCGCAGGTGGGCGGGACTGAGGAAAACGATGCCAATACCATACTCCGGGTAAGCCCGAATCGTATCTGCGACAAGTGGCTGGCCTGTAAAAGCTATATTAAAGATGAAAATGATAATCCGGTTTGTTTTAACATCGGGCTTTGTAATAGTGTTGATAATAACGGCAATTGTAATAATTTTGTTATTACTAATCAAAACAACCAGACTTACCCAAGTTTGGTTAATGCCGGTATGATCAGCAATATGTCAGGATATGTTAAGGCGGACCATAATAACAGTTTGGAAGAAAGCGACCTTTTTCCTTTAGCGGCCATGGAGCAAATAGGAGAAACAAGCATGGTAGCTAATGGCGGCTTTGAATGGGCCGGCAGCAACGGTTATCCGATCGGCTGGCAATACGGGGAAGGCATAAGCTGGGATGATAACGTTTTTGTTGTGATTGATAATCCGTACAGCGCGCAAGAAGAAGGAATCGGTTACGCGCCAATAGGCAATAATTTCTTAAAATTAGGCTCAACTCATCATGCTGTTTCAGAATGGGCTGAGGTGCTTGGCGGCATAACTTATGTTTTAACCGCTTATATTAATACAATTAATTTAAGCGATGGCATAGCCAGATTACAAATAAAGCAGTATGATGGCGCGGGCAGTTTAGTTCAGACAGATTATGATGTTGTAAATTTGGAACCCGGAAATAAGTGGACTTATAGATTAGGCAGTTTTAAAACTGATGTTAGCGCAACCAGAATTGAAATTATGCTGCATTCCAACACTGATACTGTGGGTAATTTTTATTTTGACGATATTAAACTTAGACCGGCTTTAAATTCAAGAAGAGGGGAAGGAGCAATGATTACCGTAATTCAGGACGATTCTATTTATTATATTCCAATGACTTTTTCAACTGCTGAAACAGCAACGGAGTTTTACAATTATACTAGTGCTTCTTTTAATAATCCTGCTTTTTATTCTTTTATAGAAGCGGATAGAAGCGAGCTATTTGTTCATTACAGTACGGTAACAGGCAGGATTAGCGCTGTTTTTTTTCATGACTACCCGAATGATTTGTTAGATCCTGATCTTGATTCTGACGGCGGCCTTTTAACATTTGATTTTACCGATATAAGCTCTGGGAATAGAGTTGCGGTTAATGATGACCCGGGAGAAGGCGGCATATCTGCCGGCGATGCGATTAATCCCGGCGACAGCTGGACTTGGGCATGGGCCAATTGCTGCACAGACGGCGGCATGATTGAAATGCCGACAGGAGACTGGTCAATAACCATTGAACCTAATTTTACAGCCGGTATAAACAAGTGGGCTTATATTCATAATGACGGTGAAATTGTTTTAGATCCAAATAAGCCGGTAACTTTAATTTATAGAGAGAACTTAAAAGAATACACGCCGCAGACTTGCCGTTTGTATCCGGAAAATGATTCTTTATCCTGCGAGTATTATGAAGATTCAGGCATAAGAAAAAAGGGCTGGCTTGGTTATTGCCTGGAATATGACCGCTATCCGGGCTCTAAAGATACCTGTCTTTTATGGCATCCGCTTGATAAAGTGAAAGGCGAGGGCATTGAGGAAGGTGCCGGGTATAATGGCAGGTATCCGCTGTATTACTCAGTAGAAAAAAGCATACTTGATATAACTACATCAGACGATGGCAAAGGATCTTTTCGGCATCCAGGCCCATGCGGCGCTTATAGCGATGCTCATCCCGAGTATCAGGAAAGCAGAGTTACATTAGCCTCTAATTTGAAGTTAGACAACTCTTCAGGTCTTGATTTATTCCAGTATCTGAATAAAAATTATATAAATAGCATATTTGTCTGTATTGACACCGTTAATGGCGATTGTAGTTATTCGGGCACAGGCATGGTAACATCGGCTAATAATATTGATTTAGCAGATGGCAGTGTTTGGTTTCATTCACTTGGTACTGGTAATAGCGGCAGCTGTCAAAAAATAGTGGCCAGATTTGATGATAATGATAATTTATTGTGGGCTACTCTTGTTAGTGTTGATAATTCTTCTAATGCTTCATATAGTGATGGATGGGTATTTACCGGGACAGTTAAAATAAATTTTCAAATTCCTTTTGGCAATCAAATAGTGCAGGTTATAACCTCAACTGGACAAAATAAATACTGGAGCGGACGGGTTTATCAGGGCAGTGATTATGAAGTCCTGTGCAATCAAGGATTTCCAGCATTTCCTCAAATCTGCCGTTATTCAGGAGAAGATTCTTCAATTCCACCGGTGTTTATTTCTGATTATTCTCCGTTTGGCTCGGTAATGCCGCCTTATCCTGTTAATAATCCTTATGAATGGGACAGTAAAGACGATATAGATGGCAATCAACCGTTATATTATGAAGAACCTGATAAAAGCTTAAGCGAACCGTACCAGGCAAGAATGGGGCAGGTGCATACAATAGAGCCTGTTAAACGGCTTTTCGCCGAAAGTTACGGTATATGGGAATGGGATGGCAGTAATTATGTAAGAACTACCGGTGATTGGACGCCGCCTACTAATTTATGCGCAAGCGATCCAAGGCCGGCTTATCCGGGAGATTTGTGCGGCATTCCGCCAACAGTATTTAATATAATGGCTAATAATCAAGCTAATAACATACTAATTAGCGACAACCAGTTTATTAATCTAACTTTTAACAGCGATGTTGATGCTGAACAGCTGCCATTGGTAATGTACGCGGTTGACTGGGGCGATAATGAGCACACAACAGTTTCCGGCGTGGAAATGCGGAATCGGATCAATGCTGACAATCCGCATTCTCTCTACCATTTATACGGATACTGGGACCTTAAAGCAAAGAACGCGGTTAATCAAACAGAAAATAATGTTTATTGCGGCGCGGCCGGCGCTGACGCTTTGAATTATAGCGGCACTGACAGCGGAATTGACTGTCCTGCCGGCAGCGCTTGTTGCGCCATTCAGCCAAAAGTAAAAATTAAGGATAATTGGGGATGGTGCAATAACGGCGTTAACGGCAGCCCATGTCCGGTCGGCGGTTATGAGTTGTTTGGCGGCTGGGTTGTAATAAATAGAATATAATATCGCGCGAAGATTTTATGTTTCAGTTATTGCCGATGGAGGCTGATTCTTTGGAAATCACAAATTGTGATTTCAAGAGGGAAAAATGGTGAATATTCACAAAACTTGAAGTCACAAACTGTGACTTCAAGCCGGGTTGATTTATTAAATATTGTTTAAAAACAAAAATAAATGGCAAACCAAGAGGCAAATATGGTAAGGGATATGGAGCAGGCCAGGCAATTGTCGCAGGCCAGGCAGATTGGCAGGTCAGTAAACGCGGTTGTTAAGGGCGGTCCGGCTGGTGCGGCAATGCGCGGTTTTTCGCTTGGTATGAATTTGCGCCAGCAAGCGGCAGACGGCAGATTTGACGGCGGAGCTTTCTATACGGTTCTTTTTCTTAGCGCGATTAAGGATTTTGTTGATCTTGTCACATTGGGGACAATTGGTACGCTGATAAATATATTTGTAACTTTTGCCTTGATAATATTTTTTCTGGGCAAGCGTTCAATATTAAGGCGTTTACTGATGAGATTTTTTATCGGGCCAATGATTGTTGAGATGATTCCGTTTCTTAATATTTTTCCCACTTACACGATAGCGACAATAATGTTTAAGCTTAAAGCGGATAAGATGCAGCGCCAACTGGAAAGTGAAGCCGAAGATGTTGAGCAAGAGGCTAAATGGCAGGCAGAGAGATTAAACGCGATTGCGTAAAATTAAATCATGAGATATTTATAATAACTACGGATACTATGGATACAACAGCAGCTATTCTTAAAAATGCTATAATCGGTGCGGTAGGTTATCTGGCCGGAATAGTTATTTGGATAGAGGGGAAATTTATTAGTTTGACTATGTGGGCGATTATCCATATTGCCCCGTACAATAATTTCATAAATGAAGAATCAATTATTGAAGCCTGGGTGATTGTCCGTGATTTTTGCAATATGTTTTTTATTTTGATTCTTCTTTTGATCGCTTTTGCCAGTATTCTTCAGTATGAGAATTACAGCATTAAACGCTTGTTGCCAAAGTTGATTTTAATGGCGATTCTTATTAATTTTTCCCGCATGATCTGCGGCATAATAATTGATGCCGGACAAATTGTAATGCTTACTTTTGTCAGCGCTTTCGCGGATGGGGGTGGAAATTTTGCGCAACATTTAGGAATAGATAAATATTTATCCATGGTTCATGGTACTCAATGGACAGCGGATGTTAGCCTATTTTCCACGTTAGGGGCTTTGGGCGCCGCGATAGTGGTTATGGCGGTCGCGGCCGTTGTAATGGTAGTTTTATTATGTGTGTTAATGATTCGCATAGTTATGATTTGGATATATATTGTTTTATCTCCTTTGGCGTTTCTTTTGTCAGCTTTTCCGGGTGGCCAGAAATACGCCGCGCAATGGTGGCGTGATTTCACCACTCAGGTCGTGGCCGGGCCGCTTCTGGCTTTTTTCATTTGGCTGGCTTTAATTACCTCAGCCCAGGTTAAACATTTATCAGGGGCTGACATAAGCACGTTGCAGTGTTTCGGTCCTAACGAGATTCTATGCCCTGGCGAATTTATTAATTTTCTTGTTGCTATAGGCATGCTGGTCGGCGGTTTGGCCGCCACTTCCAAGCTGGGTGGAGCAATCGGAGCCGCGGCCGGAAAAGGCATAGCGAGTATTCATAAGGGCAAGGCATTGGCTTGGGGCGGGACAAAACTTGGCGCTTTTAAGGCCGGCCGGTTTCTCGACACTAAACAAACCGGCTGGCAGGAAAAAATTGCTAATAAAGTTGGTTTAGTAGATTATAAGCCAAAGTCGCTTAATTATAGGGCAATTGCTCAGGGTTGGCGCACAAAAAAGGCAAAAGATATGCAGATATATGATCAACAGGTGGGAAGATCTGATGTATGGGCGGACAATTTTAATAAATATTTAAGTTTTGCGCAGATTGGAGCAATTAGAAAAAATAAAAAAAGGATTATTAAAGACGAAACAGAGGCCACGCAAATTGATAAAGAATCAAAGCTAATTCAAAGAAGAAAGAACTATGCGGGATGGGACGAAGATCGTCAGGTAAAGGCGTTAGAAAAATATAGAACAAACGAAACAAAAATTACAGATGCATATTCTAACAATGCTAATCCAAATTTAAAAAAGGTTGAAAAAGAGAAATGGGCAAAAGAACAGTATGACGACGATATTAATGCTTTAACATTTGGTAAACAATATAATACTAAAGAATTGGATGATAAAATAAAAGAAAACGAAGAAGAGGTTACCAGGCTTACGGATCATACGCTAATCGGGCTGCATGGTGATAAATACAAACCTTATGATTTTCCATTTAGCAAGGGCGGAATGGAAGAAGCCGTTGATAAGCAAGAATCAGAAACGAACAGGAGTACGCGAGGCCAGGATTTTGCCGTGATAAATGAGTGGTTAACCGCGTATCAGGAAAAAGATGAAACAAAGATGTCAGCCACTTTACGAATTCTAGCCAAAAATAATGACCTTAATGAATTAGCCAAAGATCCGCGTGTAATACGACTAATGACCAAGCAAAATGGTCTTTTAGAAAAATTAAATAGTAAAGGTATGTTTAAGAATGAAGATGGGCTTAAGCTTGATCCCGGCCAGCTTGAAAGTCTTAAACAGGGTGTCCGGGCCAACCCGGTTTCACCGGCTCATATTCAGGCCTTGGTTCAGGGAGCGTTTGAGTCAATCAATGTTGATGATTCTAAGGCGGCCCGCCACGCTAATTTAATTGGCGGCAATTCCATAGCCGCCGGCAATGGAGTGGGTTACGCGATGTCCGTTGGGGACGTGGCTACTGGTAATTTTGAGTTTTCGAAATATAAATTTGAAAAAGAAAGAGGCGTTTTGGAAACTACAGAAGGTAGAAATGCCGCTGTGGCCGGGAAAATGGCAAATATTGAACCGCAACAGAAAATGCGCACTTTTCATCCTGATACTCTTTTTGCCGAAGGATCAGACGGCGAGCTTACTTATGTCCATGAGATGGGAAAAGAATCTTTAAAGTCTTTTACTTATCAGGATCTTGAACATATAAGTCGTATACGAAGTGACAATATTACAAAGATAAAAAGCAGTCCTCACATTATTGAAGAAATAGTTAAAATAGCCAAAGAGGTTCAGGATGCCGGCGACATACAGCAGGCAAAAATTATTAAAAAGGTTGCCGGACATCTAAAGGCTAAGATAGAGGGCGGCGGAGTAGTTAAAAGCTCGGAAGCGGCCGAAGAAGCTATTAAGGATTTGGCTAAAAAATATGAGTTAGAAGATTAATATATGCAAAACATAAATATAAGCCAACAAGTTGATGAATTTATCTATTATCTTGATGATATTCAAGGCAGAAAGCTTTATAATTCAATAAAAAAAGATTCACTGGATGAAATAAATAAAGATTATGAAATGAAAGGCGCGTATTTGGCTTTGCAGTTTTTAATAATTCCTTATTTATCAACAACAGAAATAAGCGGTTTAATAAAAGCTGATTTGTTTTTGGGATTGCAGATTGATGATATTGATATTTCCGAACGGCTGAAAAAGAAATTGCTTTTTATGCATTTAGCGGACAGGGATAACTTTAAAAACGAAATAAAGACCGCTTTACTAAGTAATAAAGAGCAAATTACCAAAGAAGTAAAAAATAATGATAATAAGCCTCTTAAAACCGCTAATGACTGGCTTTTGGATTATGTTTCCCAGTCAGATAAGAGTAAAAGCGATATCATGCTTAAGGCAGAGTATTTTTATCAAAAATCTTATTTTACTAAATTGCCTGAGGATGAAAAATTAGTATTAAGGAAACTGTTCGCGCTTTATAATTTTTTAAATACTTCTTCTATGACTCCGGAAGGTTTTGAGGATGATTTGCTGCTGATGAATGAGCAAGGGCAATTAATTACCACCAACAAGGGAAAGGTTGTTGTGCTGTATGATACGAAAAGCAAAGGCACGGCCAAAGGCAGGCCCAAGGCCAGAACCGTGGGCTTGCCGAAAACAGAGGAAGAAAAGGAGATTGATGAATTGAAAATGGAGGAGAAAAAGTATCCTGCTGGCGGGCTGGAGCAGAGAGCGATTGAGGAAGAAGTGGAAAAAAAGAAAAAAATTGAGGATATTAAAGCAATGGCCGGTAAATTCAAGCCAAACAGTTTGGAATATAAAGCAATGATGGAAGAAATTGAGAAAATTAATAAACAGTAGTATGAAGACTGTAATGGCTTTTGGGACATTTGATTATCTACATCCGGGGCATATTTCTTATCTAAAGCAGGCCAGAAAGCTGGGGGACAAGCTGATTGTGGTGGTGGCCAAAGATATAAACGTAACACGGATAAAAGGCAAAGCGCCAAGGCAGAATGAGAATATCAGGCTGGACAGGATCAAAGAACTGGATATTGTTGACAAGGCATTGCTTGGGAATGAAAAAGACCGGCTGCGCGTGGTAGAGGAAAATCAGCCAAATATAATAGCCCTTGGCTATGATCAGCAGGCTGATGAAAAAGAGCTGGAAAAACAGTTTAAGGGAAAGATCATTAGATTAAAGCCGTATAAGCCGGAGAAGTATAAGAGCTCTAAAATAAAAAAATGAAAACATTTACAGCGCGAGTAATTACCGGTGTTGGTCGAGGCCATCGGATCGGTTTTCCAACCATTAATCTGGATAAAATTGATTTGGATATCAATCATGGAATTTATTTGGTAAAAGCGATTATTAAGGCACGGGAATATAAGGGTCTTATGCATTTTGGCCGCAAGGAAACCTATAATGAGCCGGTTTCTCTGGAATTGTATATTAAAGAGCATGTATCTGATCTTAAGTCGGAAGTTGTGGAAATAGTGATTAAAAAGAGATTGCGCAATATAAAAAAATTTCAAAATACTAGCAATTTGCAGCAACAGATAAAAAAAGATTTAGAAGTGTTATAAAATATGATAGGATATTTAGAAAAATTTAATAAGCTGCCTGGCGACATTCGCGACACTGTTTCAAAACAAGAAACAGTTGAAGCGATAAACGCGCTGGAGCAAAAATATAAGATCAGCCTGGCCATGATCGTAATGCGGGTGATGGTTAAAGATATTTCTTTGGTGGATTTGGCTAAGTTTTTTGTGTTTGAAAATAATTTTGAGGTCAAACAAGCCGAAGAATTGGTCGAAGAGTTAAAAATAAAAGTTTTTAAAGACGCGGCCGCCTATTTGGGCTTTGACTCTGATTTTGGCACTGATGATTCCGCGGCCGCGCCGCCGGCCGCGCCGGTCAGAAGTTCAAATTTTTATTTTTCTCCCGAAGACGAGGAAGAAGTAAAAGAATTAGCGCGGATCATGGGTACTGGAAACAAAAAGGAAATGGAAAAAAAAGAAGAAAATAATAAAGAGTTTTTAGCTATAGTTGATATAATAAGCAAAGAGCTGAATTTTAATTTTAGTTCAGACGAGCTGCGCAAGAGATTTAACAGCGTAGTACTCACTTATGTAAAAGGAATACGCAATAAACTGGACACCAAAAGCACGTTAATAAAAGGAGTTGAAACCGGTGGCCTGGGCTTGAATGAGGCCTTGTCCATAAAGTCCATGGCAGCCGCTGACAGGATAATGATGGAGCAAAAGAATAATAAAAGCGAACCGTTGCTTGAACCGGCGCGAGACAAGTTAAGCAAAGACAAGCCAAACGCCTCAACTGTAGAGCATTCCGGAACGGCGCTGGATAAAGCTGTTATAAATAAAAAAGAACAGCCCAAAGCGCCTGCCGTGAACAGGGATATGGTTTATGATTTTAAGGCCCTGAAAGAAAAAGAGGTTGTTGCGCCTGGTAGCGGTCCGGAAAAGGTTGATGGCCGGATGGATAAAAAGACAGCCTTGGATATGCATACAATAAATTTACGTAAAAATAATTCAGCTAAACCGCCTAAAGACAAGCCAAAAGAGCCATTAACCGAAACAAAAGTGCCGGCAAATATCGCTGTTGGACCGCGAATCGCCAGTTTAAGCAATGGCAAAAAAAGAGTTGAAGACGTTAAGTATGTCCCCAAGCTAACCGGTCCGGTGGATGAATTAAAGGAAATGGATATTATTAATTTTCGGCGCCTTAATCCGGATGCCAGGATCGCGACAGGCAAAATAATTGAGAAAATAAAATTCCTGGAAGATGACGGCTATGAGAAGCGCCTGGCCGGAATAAGTGCCTGGCGGAAAAGTCCGGCTAATAAGCTGTATCTTGCTATCGGGCAGAACAGCATAGACAGCCAGAAAAATGTTGACACCGTGATCGCGGAGCGGCAAGCAAATAAGGAAGATTATTTAACACCCCGGGAATTTATCGCTATCATGGATTTAAATAAGGCCCTAAGATTTTAACCCTCACCCCCCGGCCCCCTCTCCTAATTAGGAGAGGGGGAGGAGCGTTAGCGACGGGGGAGAGGTAAACAACTATGCAGCAGTTCACTGTTCCACAATTTATTGATGTTGAGGATAAAATAATCGGGCCGATCACGGCCCGGCAATTTGTAATCATGTTATGCGGATTTTTGTTAATCGGCATTTGCTATCGGCTGTTTAGTTTTACCGCCTTTGTTATGATTGGGCTGTTAATTTTTGGTATTTTCGGCACTTTTGCTTTTCTTAAGATCAATGGCGTGCCGTTTCATTTTTTTGTATTAAATTTTATACAGACATCAAGGCGCCCGGGCCTTAGAGTGTGGAATAAAGAATTTCAAAAAGATCTGTTGGTTCAGGAAGAAAAAGAAACAAATGTTTCGGAAGTGCCGGCCTTTGAGCCCAGGCATTATACTGCTTCCCGTTTAGCCGAGCTGTCTTTAATAGTTGACACTCAGGGAGTTTATCAAGGAGAAAATAACCAAGGCACAGACATTAAGACCGGCCAGATTGAAGAAGAAGATAGTAAAAAGGATAAGATGAAATTGGTAAACTAGCGATTATTAACATATTTAGACAGCAGACGACAGACGACAGAAAGCGAATGATAAACTGCTATCTGCCGTCTGCTGTCTGTTGTCTAAAAAAGTTTACTATAGTTAATACAAGTTAACATAATCAATACATAGAAATTAATAATAACGTGTAAGTCTAATAGTATGGCTAAAAAAAGAAAAGACAGTTTAGCGCGCAATAAGATCCGTGTTTCCACGCAGCAATATTTGGATATAGCTGAAATCAAGGAAAATACGGTGATAATGCGGGACGGCACTCTGCGGGCGGTACTGTTAATATCCAGCATAAATTTTGCTTTGAAAAGCGAGGACGAGCAAAACGCGATTATTTCGGCTTATGTCAGTTTTTTAAATAATATTGACTTCCCTTTACAGATCGTTATTCGGTCCAGGGAGTTAAATATTGATGGTTATATTGAAACCTTAAAACAAAAGGCCAAAGAGCAAACCAATGAATTGCTCAAGATACAGACCAGTGAGTATTTGCAATATATTAGCGAACTTGTATCAATAAGCAAGATTATGAATAAGCGTTTTTATATCGTGATACCTTATAATCCGATGTCAGATAAGCAAAAAAGTTTTTTTTCCCGTTTTTTTGACATTTTCAAGCCAGCGACCTTGATCCGGATGAAAGCGGATAAATTTAAGCGCCGCCGGACAGAATTAACTCGCCGGGTGGATAACGTAATGAGCGGACTAGGGTCAGTCGGCCTGAACGCCGTGCAGCTTGATACGCAAGGCTTAATTGAGCTATACTATAATTCATATAATCCATCTACGTCAGCTAATCAAAAGTTGGTTGATGTCAACCAATTAAGGGTAAATTAATGTTATTTTTGCTAGCGCAAAAAGCCTCATTATCCCGATCCCGAGGCCTCGGGAGGGAGGGCACATACGAATATAATATATGACTTTATTTTCAAAGGACAAAAAACAGCTCGCCTTACCGGACAATAAGGAAAATACGGATGACGCGATGCCCGGGCAAATGAGCGGCCGGCTTAGCCAGACAGATATAACAAAAGAGTATATTGAGGAAGAAAAAGCTTATCGGCGCGGCGCTATTTCAATAAAGGATTTGATCTCTCCGGCCAGCTTTAAAGTAACTCCCAATTATTTGATTATCGGGGACAAGTTCGCTCGGACGATTTTTGTAATTAATTATCCGCGTTATATCAGCGTTGGCTGGTTTTCGCCGATCATTAACCTTAATTCAACTTTTGACGTATCAATGTTTTTTTATCCGGTTGCCAGCGCGATAATACTTAAGCAATTAAAAAAGAAAGTCGGCAGCCTGGAAGCGCAAATTATTTCCGACGCGGAAAAAGGCGCGGCCCGCGATCCTTTGCGCGAAACAGCGCTTAGGGATATTGAGGCCTTGCGAGACGCTCTGACCCAGGGAATTGAGAAATTTTTCCAGTTTGCCCTGTATGTTACGGTGTACTCGGAGACTAAAGAGGAATTAGACAAATTAACGGCTGAAATTGAGAATATTTTTGGTTCCCGCCTGGTTTATTCAAAAAAAGTTCTTTATCAGGCCGAGCAAGGATTTAATTCCACCCTGCCGCTCGGCAATGATGAGCTGTATATAACCTTTAATATGAATTCTTCTCCAATTGCCTCTTCTTTTCCTTTTATTTCCAGCGAACTGACAACTGACAACGGTATTTTATACGGGATTAACCGGCATAACAATAGCTTGATCTTGTTTGATCGTTTTAGCCTGCAGAATGCCAATACGGTTGTGTTTGCCACTTCCGGCGCCGGTAAAAGCTACGCTATTAAACTGGAGGTTCTTCGTTCGCTAATGATCGGTACGGAAGTAATTATTATTGATCCGGAATATGAATATAAGCATTTATCCGACGCGGTTGGCGGAACGTATATCAATGTGTCTTTATCCAGTGAAAACAAGATAAATCCTTTTGATCTGCCCCGTTCGGTCGGCGACGAATCCAAGCCCGGTGATATTATCAGGAGCGCGGTTATTACCGTTAAGGGCCTGATCCGTTTGATGCTTGGCGAATTAAGCCACGAAGAAGATTCAATAGTTGACCGCGCTTTGCTTGAAACTTATGCCAAGAAGGATATTACCCCGGATTGTGATCTAAGTAAGATTGAAGCGCCGATCATGCAGGATTTTCAGGATATTCTGGACGGCATGGAAGGGGGCGCGGAGCTGTCTTTAAGGCTAAAAAAATATACTCAAGGGACATTCTCAGGCCTTTTTAACAGTCCGACCAATGTAAAAATGGATAATATTCTGGTATGTTATTCGGTTAGGGATCTGGAAGACGAACTCAGGCCGATCGCGATTTATATGATCATTAATTATATCTGGAATGTGGTTCGCAGCGAAATGAAGCGCCGTGTACTGGTTATTGACGAAGCCTGGTGGCTTATGCAGAACGAAGACAGCGCGAAATTCATCTATGCCCTGGTAAAGCGCTGCCGTAAATATTATTTGGGCGTAACTACCATTACGCAGGATGTGAATGATTTTTTAGTGTCTCCTTACGGACAGGCAATTGTGACCAACTCGTCTCTTCAGCTGCTGCTTAAGCAATCCAGCGCGGCGATTGATCTTATTCAAAAAATCTTTGTGTTAACCGAGGGAGAAAAATATTTATTATTGGAGTGCGGAGTCGGCGAAGGCATATTCTTTGCCGGTTCCAAACACGCGGCAATCAAGGTGGTGGCATCGTACACCGAAGATCAGCTTATTACATCCGACCCCAAGCAGCTGTTGGAGATAGAAGATGCGAAGCGGGAATTTAATGAAAACACCGCTGTGGCGGATGAAGAAAGAGGGTCGGAAATGTCAGCCAAAGACGAAAGAGGCCTTGATGACATGAATATCTAAAATTTTTTTAGGTTTCAAATATGAAAAGGAAAATTATCGGTATTTTAATATTAGTGCTTGGACTTGGTTTAATGGCCGGGATTGTTTATGTTATGCTTTTTAATCAGGATTTAGCTGATTCCATTATGAACAGGTTTAATCAACAGGAAATTACTTTGTTGCCGATAGAAAATACCGGACCAGCCGCAAAAATCCCGGTTGATTCGGTTGTGAAAGAAAAAACCATTAAAGTAATAACCGTTGATGATGGGGATTTGGCTGATAATATCGCGCCTTTGGTTGAGGCTGTAAATAATATAAGCAAATACGATTTAATGCGAATGGCAGCCTCGTTTGTTGAGCGTTTTGGCTCTTATTCCAACCAATCTAATTTTAGTAATATTCTGGATCTCAAAATGTTTATGAGTAAGCGGATGAAAGGCTGGGCCGATATTTATATTTTTGAGAATCGCGATATTGGGCGGCAGCCGGATATTTATTACGGCATTACCACCAAGGCGATTGGCAAAGAAATATTAACATACGATGACGATATCGGGCGCGCCAGCGTGCTGGTTCATACGCGCCGCAGGGAAGCCGTTGGTTCAACCAATAACGCCTCACAGGTGTTTAGTCAGGATGTTACCATTACATTTATAATGGAAAATAGCGCCTGGAAGATTGATAGCGCTTTTTGGCATGAAAATTAATGTTAAATATATAATATATGCATAAGAGTAAATTATTTTATAAATTGTTTATTATCGGCTCGTTATTAATGGTGTTATTGATAATATTTGTTTTTATTTTCGCGATAATGAGCCAATATCGCGGAGAAACAAAGAAAACGATATTTTTGCCTGACAAGTATTTTTTTAAGCAAGACTACCAAGTTGATGATCCTTTTATTACCCGCAATCCCGGTTTGCGCGATATGCTGGCCGGACCGATTATTTCAGCTGCTGATCCGGCAACCGGGGACGCGCGGGCGAGCGTGGTTATAGTGGAATATTCCGACTTTGTTTGTAAGCATTGCTTTGAGCAGGAGCAGCTGCTTAAAAAAATTGTTAGTGATTATAAATATAAGGTTCGTTTGATCTGGAAGGATTATCCCGAGCTAGACCAGGATTCAGCCTCTTACCAAGCCGCTATAGCGGGCAGGTGCGCCCAGGAACAAGCACAATTTTGGCCTTATCATGATTTTCTTTACGAATATAAAGACCGCTTGAACCGCGGCACTTTTTTGGAAATCGCGAATTTACTTGAATTAAATATTGATAATTTTAAAAATTGTCTTGAGTCAGACAAGGTTAAGGATTTAATAAATGATAATGTTGCTGAGGCTAACGCGTTGGATATCACCGGTATTCCTTTTATTTATGTTAATGATCAGGAAATTATGGGCCAGATTGATTATGAGGATTTGAAGAAAATTGTGGAAATAGAATTAGGAAAATGAGTAATAAAATAACAACAATTTACTCTTGTTCTAAATGCGGAGCCCAGGCCAGTAAATGGAACGGGCGCTGCCTTGAGTGCGGAGCCTGGGGGACGCTAAGCGAAGAGATTAAAGATAGCCGGAAGGATGACAAACAAATCAAGCCACTGGCCGCGGTTGATTTAGTTGATTTAAGCGCTGTAGCTGATATAAATAAGTCAAGAATTAATACTAATATTAGTGAAATTGATCGAGTATTCGGGGGCGGTATTGTTCCCGGTTCTTTATCTCTTTTGTCCGGTGAGCCGGGGATCGGCAAGTCCACGATGCTCGCGCAGATTGCCAATGGCGTTGGTACTGACGCAGTTCTTTATATTAGCGGTGAAGAGTCGGCGCTGCAGATAAAGGATCGGTTTAATCGCCTCAATTGCGACTTAAGGAAAATTAAATTTTTAAGCGAAAATAACGTGGAAAAAATTATTGCCACCGCAATCAAGGCCAAGCCCGGCCTGTTGATAATTGATTCTATCCAGACGGTTTATTCGCTCTCAGCTGATTCTGAGCCCGGGAGCATAAGCCAGATCAAGGCAGCAACTCTTCGTTTTCTTGAACTGGCTAAACAGAATAATATTTCAGTTATTTTAACCGGGCATATTACCAAGGACGGGCAAGTCGCCGGTCCTAAGTCGCTTGAACATATTGTAGACACAGTAATGTATTTGGAAACAGAAACCGCTCATCATTACCGCTTATTGCGCGCGGCCAAGAATCGTTTTGGTTCGGTTAATGAGATGGGTCTTTTTGAGATGACCGGCGCGGGTCTAAAAGAAGTGACTAATCCGTCCGGAGTATTTGTGGAAAACAGGGGAGAGAAAATATCCGGCTCAATAATCAGTTCTGTTATGGAAGGTACCAGGCCGTTTTTAATAGAGATCCAGGCCCTGGTTACCAAGACAGTGTTTGGCTATCCGCAGCGCAAGGCCAGCGGTTTTGATCTGAATCGTTTACAAGTATTGACAGCGGTTCTGACCAAGCGGGCTAATGTAAACTTAACTAACCAGGACGTTATATTAAATGTAGTCGGCGGCCTTCGTATCTCGGATCCGTCGCTTGATCTGGCGGTTTGTCTGGCAATTGCCTCGTCGCTGCTTAATCAAACAATTGGCCGTGACACTATAGTACTCGGCGAAGTCGGGCTGGGCGGAGAAGTAAGGACGGTAGCCAAGCTTAAGGAACGGCTTAACGAAGCCGCTAAGCTGGGCTTTAAAAAAGCGATTATCCCGGCAGTGGATATTAAGCCAAACAAACTTAATATCACAAAAATTAAACGCTTGCTTGATTTAATTGATAATTTCTGCTTGACTTAGTTTTTCTTTTAAATTTAAGCTCTTTTCTAATTGTGGGTCTTTTTTTAGCAAATTTTCCGCTTCAGAGCGGGCTTTTTTTATTTGTTCATAGTCAAAAATAGTGGCAACTTTAAGCACCGGAAAACCTTTCTGTATAGTGCCGTACACTTCGCCCGGGCCGCGCAGTTTCAGATCAATTTCAGCAAGTTCAAAACCGTTATTATATCGGATCATGGCCTGCAGGCGTTTGATAGTGTTGGGGGCGGTGCTATCAGTGAATAAAAAGCAGTATGATTTATGCTCAGCGCGGCCAACCCGTCCGCGGAATTGGTGGAGCTGGGACAGGCCGAAGCGATCCGCCCCTTCAATCATTATAATAGTGGCGTTGGGTACGTCTACTCCGACTTCAATGACCGAAGTGGAAACCAGGATGTTGATTTTGTTGTCCAGAAAGTCCCGCATGATTTTTTCTTTTTCTTTAGCCTTTAAGCGGCCGTGGAGCATTTTGATTGAGAGCTCTGGAAAGACGCGTTCATTTAGTTTTTTGTACTCTTCTTTCACTGATT
The DNA here is from genome assembly GCA_023137275.1 of Candidatus Parcubacteria bacterium. Classification (GTDB taxonomy): domain Bacteria; phylum Patescibacteriota; class Patescibacteriia; order Patescibacteriales; family UBA12075; genus JAGLNE01. Next base: position 31,908 of record JAGLPO010000055.1, read on the forward strand.
TAACTCCCAGTTTGTCGGAAATATCAATAAGCGGACAGATTACAAAGATTTGCCTGCCGGCCTTGATTTGCTTGCGAATGAATTTATACGCGTCTTCGCGTTTGTTTTCCGGCACGACAAAAGTGCTGATTTTTTGCCTGCCTTTAGGCAGCTCGTTAATGATTGACAGATCCAGGTCGCCATAAAGAGCCAGGGCAAGCGAGCGTGGAATAGGGGTCGCGGTCATGGAGAGGAAGTGGGGCAAAACGGATGTTTTATTATTTTCAATTAATTGTTTTCTTTGTTCCACACCAAAACGGTGTTGTTCGTCAATTATAACCAGGCCCGGGTTCTCAAATTTGATTTTTTGTTGAATCAAGGCATGGGTACCGATTATGATTTGGGGATTGGGGATTGGGGATTGGGGATTATTTTCTAGCGTATTTTTTTTATGACTACGTGTGAATAACCCGATAGGAATATCAAAATTTTTTAAGAGTTTTTTTATAGTTTCAAAATGTTGGCAGGCAAGGATTTCGGTGGGTACCATAAGGACGGCTTGCTGTCCGTTTAAGGCAGTGTTAAGCATGGCTATGACGGCAACAATGGTTTTTCCGCTTCCAACGTCGCCTTCCAGGAGGCGGGACATGGGGCGTGTTTTTTCAGTATCCTGGATAATTTCCCAGGCGGCTTGCCTTTGGGCATTGGTAAGTTTAAACGGGAGGCTGGATACAAACTTTTTAATTTGTTTTTCTTTAAATTTTTGTTTTTTCGCTTTGGCTTTGTCCAGTTTTTGTTTTATTAATAATGATTGTAGCTGAAGTAAGAAAAGTTCTTCAAAGCCAAGCCGTTTCCTGGCCGCCTCAACCTCTTTGTAATTTTCAGGAAAGTGAATATATTCTATTGCCTTGGCCAGACTGATCAATTTTTGTGATTTAGCTGTTTCCCTGGGCAAGGAGTCCGGTATTTTTTTAGCCAGTTTTATTATCTGTTTGATTAAAAAGCGGATCTGTTTCTGGGTCAGGTTGGCGGTTAAATGATAGTTTGGCATCAGTCCCTGGGTATGGACTGATTCGAAACCGCTAATTTTTTCATAGATCGGCGCTTTCATAATTAATCCAAAATTATCATCAGTGACCTTGCCTGAGAGCGACACTTTGTCTCCAATACGCAAATTTTTAACAATAAAGGGCTGGTTAAACCAAATAACCTTAATTTTTCCGCTTTCGTCGCTTATAAGAGCCTCGGTAATGTACATTCGCTTGCGCGGACTTTTTTTGTTTTGGATCAATTCAATTTGCCCGGCTATATTGGCATTGGCATTAACTTTCAAATTTTTAATTCTGGTAATTTCCCGAAAGTCTTCATATCGGAAAGGAAAATAAAAAAGCAAATCTTTAGCCGTTTTCAGATCCAGCCGTTTTAAGCGTGCGGCTATTGTTTTACCAACACTATATAGGTCTTCAATTTTTGTATCTAAATTTAACATAGTGTAATTTTAGCATAAATAAAACCCGGCGAAAAGCCGGGTTTATGTATAGTGCTTCCGGCAGGAATCGAACCTGCATCACAGGATCCGCAATCCTGCGTTCTATCCGTTGAACTACGGAAGCAATATTTTTTAAATAAAAAATAGAAAAATTAAAAGACCTTTTGTAAGAGGTCTAAAAAAATTGTAAATATTCTTTATATTTTGAATATTCTGGATAAAGTTTCTGATAAAGGAGGGTCGGTTCGTTCTAAATCTTCTGGCAAATATTTTAGCAGATATTCACGAATTTGCAAGGGGTCTGCTTTCCCTAAATAAATGGACAGCCGATGTTTTAAAAAGCTATTAAAATTTAAGTATAAATGTTTTATTCCCATTCTGGGCTTGTAAATAATCGCGAAATCTTTAATTTCATCATAGTCGTAATAGTTTTTCCCGATAAAAATGCCATCCTCGGCTATTTTAACATCTATTGGATAAGGATCGCGGCCATCATGTAAAATAACAATCAGTGAAACAATAATAATAATTACGGCAAATAAAAAATTACCGGTAAAAAAAGCAAAAAGCATAGAAAGGAAAGCAACAGCAATCGCCGTAATGTACCATTTTTTGCTTCTTTCATATTTTTCGTATTCCGTTACATGCCATTTTGCCAATATTTTTCCATAATCATTATTTTGATTTGTGCTATTTTCGGGCATATTGTTGACAATTTGGACTATTTTTTATATATTAATTATAACATTATTTAATGGACTAGTAAATATGTTTTACTGGTTGTTTATTTTGGAGAGGTGCCTGAGCGGTTGAAAGGGGCACCCTGCTAAGGTGTTGAGCCTTCACGGGTTCCGAGGGTTCGAATCCCTCCCTCTCCGCCAGTTTTATATCTATTTATCAAAATACCACGGAAGGGTGGCTGAGTGGTCGAAGGCGACGGTCTTGAAAACCGTTGAACCTTCACGGGTTCCGAGGGTTCGAATCCCTCCCCTTCCGCAGTTCGCAACAAAGCAAGGACAAGGTAGTGGTGGCAATTTAAACCAATAAGCAAAAACTTATTAGGCAGCAACTTATTAAAAGCAATCCCGAGTACTCGGGATTGCTTTTGTCGTATCATCGGATTAGTGGTATAATTACAGTATAATCAATAATATTAAAATTTATGTCAGAAGAAATTAAACCAGAAAATAATAAAGATAATGAAATACCTGATAATCAGGATGTTGGTCCCGAGGAGAAGGGAAAATTTTCCAGCTGGAAAATATTAGTGCCGGCTCTGCTCGTATTTTTTATGCTTGCTACTGTTGGCGTTTATTATCTCGTCTATGATAATGCCAAACAGTCCGGTCCGATTGCGGCGCCAAATTCAGGCAACGGCCAAGGAGACGAAAATATCATTGATCCGCTGCCTGGCCAAAAGGAAGCGCTGTTTAGCTTTTCTTTGGTAAAACCGGTGTTTGCGCGACATGTTGCTATCACTGACTCCACAGTGCCGTCGCTGCCAACGGAAAAGCCAACAGTAAAAGAACTTGTTAATTTTGATGATTTTACAAGCGCGGGCGTTTCGTTTTCCAAGGCTCAGATAAAAGCGCTTGAGGAATCCGGATTCTTTTTAAAGGAAAATGATTTTATTAAAGAACAAAAATCAGGCAATGATGATTTTGCCGATACTTATAGACATTTTAGCGGCAATAAAAATAAATATTATCGCGAGGCAGATGATGCTTTGTTTATTACCAGTGACGCGGCTCTGCATCTTTATCACATATTAATAGATCGCAGCTTCCAAAAGATAGAAGAAACCAAATTTCAGCCCATGTTAAGGAGCATAACCGAGGCTTTGTTTGAGGATTCGTTAAATAATTACAAGCGAGCCGTGGATCCAATAATGAAAGACAGCTATAAGCGTCTGTCGGTCTATTATCTTATTCCCTTGGTAGTGCTGGACGCCGCCGGGGGAGAGAAAATCAAGCTGCGGCCCGGCGATTTTGATACCTACGCGCAGTTTCTGGCAGCCGATGAAGAGCAAAGCAAGAAAGCCGGCCAGGCTAAGTTAAGTTTTTCCTTGGCTTCAAAGCAATACAAGGATTACGAATTAAGCGATGAGATATTCGCGCTGGCTAAAGCCGAAATTGATCTGATACAAACGGCAACCGGAGCGGCCGAGTCGCCGCTATTTACGCCGTACCGGCCGTATTTAATAAACGATTATTCCCAATTTAAGCCGCGTTCGCATTATACTAAGAACGATATATTAAGAAGCTATTTTATTGCCATGATGTGGTACGGTCGGATGGGCTTTTCCCTGGACAGCAGCGAATTAACAAGAGATGCTATTATTATTACCGGACAGATAAACAGCCTGGAAGCCGGGGGAGAAAAAATTACAAAACTTTATTCGGACATGGCCGCAGCCATTGAGTTTTTCGTGGGCGAAGTAGATGATTTGACCCCGTATGAATATACCGATTTGATTAGAAAGATGTATGGCGATAACTTAACGGGCCGGGAGTTTATGGAAAATTCCGCGCTAGAAGCATTTATAGAAACGGCGATTGATACATTGCCTCTTCCCAGAATAGTATCGGAAGTAGTGTTGCTGTATGATGACGGCGGGGAAAGGGATAAATTACTCAAGCAATTAATGCAATTTCGTTTTATGGGCCAGCGTTTCACGCCTGACGCGTATATTATAAACCAATTAACTCAAGGCGTGGGCGCGCCAGACCCGGAAACCGAACAGAATCTGCCGTCAATGTCAACTGCCTTAATGCCAATAAATATAATCAGCCCGGGAAACAAAATAGTAGAAGGATATATTGATGAATGGGTGGACGCGAACGCGCCTGACTCGGACAGAATAATAGCCAAGAAATTAAATGAACTAAAAAACGAATTCGCGGCTTATGATGAAACGGTTTGGACGCAAAATATATATTGGAGTTGGCTTAATGCTTACCGTTCTCTTTTGGGCGGCTACAGCGCGGGCTATCCATATTTTATGACCACCGATGCCTGGCAGAAGAAAAATCTGGGTACAGCGCTTGGCTCTTATGCCGAGCTTAAGCACGATACTCTACTCTATGCCAAGCAGTCATACGCCGAATTAGGCGGCGGCGGAGATAACCCGGAGGAGGTTCCGCCTGTTCCCAAAGGATATGTGGAGGCCGACCAGGTTTTTTGGTCCCGGATAACGGCTTTGGCAAAAATGACGGCTGAGGGCCTGAGAGCCAGGAATATCATGCCCGAGTATTTTGACAATAGATATAAGTCTTTTATTGAGTCCTGTGAATTTTTTACCGAAATAGTCAAAAAAGAGCTTGCAAACGAAACGATCAGCGAAGATGATTTTGAAAAACTTCGGACCAGCGGTTATGTTTTTACAAATTTGACCGCGCCTTTGCCGGGCGAGGAGTTAACTGACAAAGAGCGCCGGGCCGGTATTATTGCCGACATCCATACGGACGCGGTTAAGAGTAAGATACTCTATGAAGCAACCGGCAAGCCATATATCATATATACGGCTGTCAAAGATATAAACGGCGCCCGCCTGACCCGCGGCGCGGCCTTTAACCATTATGAATTCATTGGTCCCTTGTCCGAGCGCTACGCGGATGAAGATTGGCAGAAGAGGGTTTATGACAATGAGAGCGCCTTGCCAGAAGCGGATAAATGGAGCCGGGAATTAATAAAATAGAAATGAGCAAAAGAACATATTTAATTTTTTTCTTATCTGTAATAAGCCTGTTAGTCGCGGGCTTATTATTTTTTATTTATCAGGATAATCATAGCACTGAATCTTTAGATGCTCCCAAGATAGTTAAACAAAACAATTTGCACCAAGCTGAGCCGAATGAGATAGAATTTTATGACACTGTATATGGTTTTGCCAAGAAAAATATCAGCTTTGATAAAAACAAGATAGTGGCCGGCGTGGCGCCGCATCATTTATTGGCCGGTGATATGATCGCCGAGTTTTATTATAATTTGTCTGGTCTTGATATTGACACTATTGTTTTGCTCGGACCGAATCACTATAACGCGGGCAAGAGCAAAATTATCAGCTCCACCTATGATTGGCAGACGCCTTTTGGCAATCTGGAGTGCGACCGGCGCTTGCTTGATCAATTAAGCTCCGGCATTGTTGGTATCGGGATAGAGCCCGGGGTTGTTGGCGGGGATCATTCAATGAGCAGCCATGCTGGCTTTATAAAAAAGACTTTTGGTAAAGCCAGGTTCCTGCCGCTTATTTTAAGCCCTAACATGAATATGAATGAAGCCGGCGCTCTGGCCAAGGCTTTGTTAACTTTGAGTGAGGACAGGAAAATATTATTGATCGCCAGCGTGGATTTTTCCCATGACAAAAATAGCCAGACAGCCATGGTTCGCGACCAAGTCAGTATAGAGGTAATGGAAAAGATGAAGCTTGGAGATGTTTATACTTTGAATCTTGATTCGCCGCCATCGATCTATGCTTTAATGAAGTATAGCGAATTTAAGGGAGCGAGCTTTAAATTATTAGCCAACTCCAATTCAGCGCTGCTTGCGGACAAGCCAAAGCTGGAGAATGCCACAAGTTATGTAACCGGATATTTTACAAAAGAAAAGATAAGTATGTTATTTTTTGGCGATATGATGCTGGACAGATCTGTAAAAGACAGAATAAATGAAAACGGCTTTGATTATTTATTTGAGAAATTGGATGATATAAATTTTTTTAATAATTATGATATTGTGTCAACAAATTTAGAGGGGACTGTTACTGATAATGGAGAACATTACGCGCCAAGCATGGCCTATGATTTTGCTTTCAGCCCTATGCAAATTAATAGTTTGAAAAAATATAATTTTAATTTTTTTACTATTGCCAATAATCATTTAAGCGACCAGGGGAAAAAGGGCATAAATGAGACCAGAAACAATTTAAAAAGTTTGGGTTTTGAATATGTTGGCTGTCAGGACGGAGTAATAGATAGCTGCAGTACGAAAAAATTAGAAATAAAAAATAAGAGCGTGGGCATGATCGGTATTAGCGCGGTTTATTCGGATTTAGACGAGGATAAATTAAAAAATACAATTGTGGATATCAAAGACTTAGCGGACATTGTCGTGGTTAACGCGCATTGGGGAGCGGAATATAAAAGAGATTTTGATCTAAAGCAGCAAAACTTAGCGCATAAGATCATTGATGCCGGCGCGGATATTATAATCGGACACCACCCCCATGTCATACAAGGGATTGAAGTGTATCGCAACAAACCGATCTTTTATTCTCTGGGAAATTTTATCTTTGATCAATATTTTTCCAAAGAAACACAAGAGGGCCTGGCTCTGGAGTTTAACTTAGAGGGCAATAATATTAAAATAAATATTTATCCGATAAAATCCAAGTTAAGCCAGGTGCAATTAATGGATGAGAATGAAAAACAAGATGTTTTTGAAGATATTTTAAAACATTCAACTCTGGATAGCGCCTATGAGGAACAGATAAAGAAAGGATATTTGAATTTGCACTCCATTGCTAATTAAATTCCGTATAATGCCCAGGAGCGTATACGCGTAAATATATTTAAAACCTGGCAATAAACCAAATTTTTTAGATATTAATAACTCATGTTACGCACTTATCACGTGAAAAAAGTTATAATAAATGTAACTTAAACAAAAACGAGGATAAAAACA